>JAHHHZ010000023.1 GCA_019359095.1 Pleurocapsa minor HA4230-MV1
CCATTACCCATTACCCATTACCCATTACCCATTACCCATTACCCATTACCCATTACCCATTACCCATTACCCATTACCCATTACCCATTACCCATTACCCATTACCCATTACCCATTACCCATTACCCATTACCTATTACCCAAAAATCTTAATGACTTAAAATTACCAACCAAATGTAACCCTCGTCGAATTTTTCCTTTCGCGATCGCCGATAAGATCTTAAGATAAGTAACAGGATTAGTATATCTTTGGAATAACCCAGTCACATCACTACTGGCGACATCTTGGTGATACCATGCTTGCCAAATCTCTAAACTTTCATCAAGATACATTGCTTTGCACTTACCACGCTGTACTTTGCCACTCGAAGTTTTTGGGATACGTCCTGGCAATAATAAAACAATACCGTAGATATCAATAAAGTGCTGTTGAAAAACCTGCCAACGGATTGCTTCTACCACTTCATCCATTACTAGGGATTTTCTATGGGTGCGTTCAATTTCCTGAGCAACGATTAAGCGGGGTTTCCCTTCTACCTCAACCGAAAAAGCAGCACCACTGTTCGGTTTTAATCCTAAGTGTGACTGTTCGATTGTTTGCTCAATATGCTGTGGATAGTGATTAAGTCCCCAAAATACTAATACATCGTGCAAACGTCCAGTAATATATAGTTCACCGTCACTAATAAAACCTAGATCACCAGTACGCAAATACTGTTTACCCTGCCAACTAGCCTGAAAAGTTTGTTGTGTTTGCTCGCTTAACTGCCAATATCCTTGTCCCACATTAGAGCCTGAATACCAGATTTCACCAATAAGATCGGGTTCACATTCTTTTAAACTGAGAGGATCGGCAATCAAAATCTGACCATCTAGCCAAGGATAACCCGCACTAATAAAACTCTTTGTCCCTAAGCTTTTTTTTCCTGGTTGAGACTGATCGACAATCACTACTTTGTTTTGTTCTAAAGCAACTTCATCCACATGTTTTATTTGCGGATACTGCGCTCGATCTCCCCCCGTAATCATTAAAGTCGCCTCCGCCATCCCGTAGCAAGGATAGAAAGCAGTTGATTTAAAGCCACAACTAGCAAATTTAAGCTTAAATTCGTCTAAAGTAGTCGTTTGCACTGGTTCAGCGCCACAAAATGCTACTTTCCAGCTACTTAAGTTTAATTGCGCCACTTCTGCTGTCGTAACGCGATCGCATAATAGATCATAGGCAAAATTTGGCGCACCGCTGGTAGTCGCCTGATACTTACTAATTGCCTGTAGCCAACGTAGTGGCTTTTGGACAAAACTAACGGGAGACATCATCACGCAATACCCTCCTACATATATTGGCTGGATCACGTTACCAATCAAACCCATGTCGTGAAACAGCGGTAACCAACCCACCCCCACTAAATCTGAAGTATGTCCAAACGCCTGCTTCAGCATCTCCTGATTCTGCATCAGACACCCATGAGTAATCATCACTCCTTTGGGTTCTCCCGTCGAACCAGAGGTATATTGTAAGAAAGCCAAGGTATCAGCAGTGATTTCGGGTGAAGTCCAACCATCAGCTGGTAACTCAATCTTGTCTGTATTTAAGCAAGGTAACTCAGCTTTGTCCCACTCTGATAGCCGTATTCTCAATTTATTAAACGAACTAGAGTTAGTTAGAACCACCTTTGCATTTGCAGATTCTAGACGAGTTTGCACTTCTATCGTCGTCAAGCGATTTTTCGGTGGATGAGAGGGTACGGCTACAATTCCTGCATAGAGACAGCCAAAAAAAGCCGTAATAAACTCCAAGCCTGCATTATAAGGATATACCAGTAAAGCTCTAGAACCAGGAGTAACAAGCTGTTGTAATTCAAAGGCGATCGCTTTTGCTTTGAGATCTAATTCCTGATAAGTTAGTTTAGTCTCCTTACTCTCTCCATCCTGAAGAAAAATATAAGCCAGATTATTCCCCTGAGATATGGCTCGATGCTGTAATATTTCGACAATGTTAGACTCACGCTGACTAGACATTATGACTACTATTTATTCAATGCAAACTAAACCATCAATATAACCTGGGTTTAAGAGAATCTGAAAATCTACGAAATGATCCTAAATCCTGTTGGGATACAACATTTAAAAGTTGAGCAAAGATAATGGGTAATGGGTAATGGGTAATAGCGGAATTAAACTGCTTACCACAAAGTTATTTTTAAGAATCGGATTTAGTATGAAAAATGTTAAATTTAATCTTAATTTCTATAAATCTCCGAGATACAGACGGAATTTTTGTCTAGTTTAAAGCACAATACGTAAACAATAAAATAAATCATAAACATTAAGATGCGAACTAATATTGTAATTGACGATCGGCTAATGGCTGATGCACTTAAAGCAACTGGTTTAACAACTAAGCGAGAAGTGATTGAATTGGGACTAAAAACTTTAATTAGACTCAAACAGCAGGAAACAATTAAAAACTTTAAAGGAAAACTTAAATGGTCAGCAGATCTTGAAAAAATGAGACTCTATCAATAATTTTATTGGACATTATTTATCTGTCCCTAATTCAGGGCTATTTCATTCTCATATATCCAGAGAATAAATTCTCTGTCTAAGTACATTAAGTCCGTTTAAACGGACTTTAATTTTAAGCCAAGAAATAAATTTCTGGGTTCACTACTCCCTAATTCCCTAATCCCCTAACTCCCTACTAGATTATTTTTTAATTAATTTGATCCACCTGCTTACTGTATTTTTATTTATTAGTAACTTTTTGCGACCAAATTTCAATTAAATTATTAACAGTTTGCTGCCAACTATATTGTTGAGCCAGTTCTTTAGCTTTTGTTCCCATCGAGTGACGAAGATCGTGATTAGAAATCAATAGAGTCAATTTATCTATGAAATCTGCTGGGTTTTGAGGTTGATATAAAAAGCCTGTTGCACCATCTACAATCGTATCAATAACTCCCCCTGCACGAGGTGCGATCGCTGGTATTCCCGCAGCAGCAGCTTCAATTACTGTTAAGCCTTTAGTTTCTTTGGCGGAATTTGTAATTAATATATCACCATTGACTAATAGTTTGGGTACGGCTTGAGGTTGAATTCTGCCTAATAAATAAACGTCTGGTGTTAACTGCTTTAAAGTTTGTTCAATCTTTGTTTTAAGTGGGCCATCTCCAGCAATGATAATTGTTATTTTATTCAAGATTTCTGGAGATAATTTTGCTAAAGCTTTGAAAGTAAAATACCATCCTTTATCAGGAGTTAATCGTCCGATAAAAATTAGCTTAATTTTGTTTTCTAAATCGGCTAGATTATATTGTTCTTTAAAAAAACTAGGAGTTTTATTTATCTGATTAAACTGACTTAGATCGCAGCCTAATAATTCAGCACAAGCTATATTTTTAATCCCTATCTGTCTAATTTTACGAGTAGTTACTGAACTTGATACTAAAGTATAGTCGTAAGAATTATAGATTTTAGCAAAAATTAAACCTAAACACTTTTTGCCTAACCGATTAAGACCAAAGGGTAAATTAAAATAGTCATCAAAATAATCAAGATAATTAGTATGAAACCAGGCAAAATAAGGA
Source organism: Pleurocapsa minor HA4230-MV1 (assembly GCA_019359095.1). Classification (NCBI taxonomy): domain Bacteria; kingdom Bacillati; phylum Cyanobacteriota; class Cyanophyceae; order Pleurocapsales; family Pleurocapsaceae; genus Pleurocapsa; species Pleurocapsa minor. The sequence continues at coordinate 3,588 of JAHHHZ010000023.1, forward strand.
ATATGATGCTGCTGGGCATATTTAACTCCAGGTAACTTAAGCAAACAAATTCCTAATCTTTCCGCTTCATCAACATGAATCAGATCGGGTTTAAACTGTTCCAGCTTTTGCAGCACAATTTGATAAGATTTAACTGTTAGATCTCGTTCAAAATCTAAAGCGATCGCTTTACTACTAGGTAAACTAATTATTTCTATTCCAGGCAATATTTGACCAGTATATTGTTGATGATCGGGATAAAAATGTTTAATTGGGCTATAGTCAGGACAAAATACGATTACTTGATGTCCTAAAAGACTAAGCTGTTCTAATCTTTTAAAAATGGCGATCGTTACACCATCGATTACAGGAAAAAAACTCGAACATATCATGGCAATCTTCATTAATTAAACTCGCTCCTAATTTCTGACTTGATCAAGACTCCATAAGTCTAGAGGAAATTCATTAGCACTAAACACCTTAGATTTATATACCTGTTGTAATTTAATTTGTGGCTCTTGATTTAATCTTTGTTTTAATTGCGTAGAAGGCTTTAACAAAAAGACATGCTCAAATTTATTCAAGTACAAAGTTAAATTCTCTTTGCTAGTAATCACCTTATATTTAACTTCAGATCTTAAAGAATAGGCTAAAGATATTGCATCCATGGCTTCACTTGATTCAACTACTACTAAAGCAGAATTACTTTTATTAATAATTTTAGCGATCGCAGGATTATTAATATTCCTTCCCTTTTGATAAAATGGCGATACATTTAGATTACGCATATTAGAAAAAATGCCTAATAATATAAATGCAATCACAATTAATCGCCAGAATTTCGGCTGCTGAGAGTCTAATTTACTAGCTACAGTATAGGCTACAGCAATTAATATACCTAACTGTAGAGGGATTAAGTATCTAGGTGCAGTGGAACTTTGCCCTTGATTAATAATGTCTGCAACTAATAAAGGTAGAGGCAAAGAAAGCATCAAACAGACAATATATAACCAGCGATCGCGATTTGTTTTGATAATTAGATAGTAGAGAGAATAAGCTGATAAACTTAAGATGCCAATAGCGACTAACGCTCCAATAATAGTTGTCCAATCTAAATAAATATATTTAGTTAATAAGAAAATAAAGCTAGAAGTTACTAATAACAAATTAAACTTTAGTAGTTTATTCTGCCAACGCCGATAGAGTTTAATAACAGCTAGTAGAGAAAACACAATAACTACTAATGCTATAGCAATTTCAACTGGATTAGAATTTTCTGATAGTGGTAGATCACCAAAAATTAATAAATTCGTTCCAATATAAACTGCAATAATATCACCAAGATTAAAATTGCCCCTCATCCAGCTAGTGTTATCCTGAAGTAAATTTAAATGATTAATAATTACCCAGATCCAAGGAGTAAAAGCTAGTAAAGCAATAACTAAAGAGAGCAGATAATTCTTAATTATACTTAACTGTTGTTTAGTTATATTAGACAACAAGTATAAACCTTGAAATAAGGCAACATAAAGAGAAAACAAAGAAGTATAAAAGCCAAGGATTAAACAAAAACTATGTAATGCCCAAGCCAATTTACTATTTAACCTTATAGCTCGAAAAAAACTCGCTCCCATCAATAAAATAGTCACTGTCCATAAACTATAAGGACGAGCTTCTTGAGCATATGCCACATAAAAAGGTGAAATACTCATTATGCCAACAGATAACCAGCTAATCTGCGAGCGCTGAAATAATTCTTGACACAACCAATACAAACAAGGCAAAATTAGCAAACTAAAGCAGACAGAAAGACTCCGTAGAATCCCTAGGGAATTTCCCCACCACTGTAGCCAAAATCTAGTGAGTAAAAAGTAAAGAGGAGCATGTTCAGGACTTTTAGTTAAAGCATTTAAACTATCACTTAAAGTTCGTGAAGTTACAGTTTGATAAAATAACAAAGTATCGCGTTCAACTAAATCTTGCTGTAACAAATCACTAGTAACCTCGGCAATTGTATATCCCGAAACTCTAACTGCCGTAGCCACTTCATCTACCCAAAATACCTGATCTGATAAATTTGTCCAGCGAAAAAAAAGGCCCAATAAGACCACAGTTATTAAACTAAAAACTGGAGCTGGCTTAAATACTAGCTGGTGAATTTTGTGCGACATTTAAGACATCAAATAACAACAAGGCTAAGATATAACAATCCTTTAATTAAAATGCAAAAATAAAATATAAAAATCAATTTGTTTTTAGTCTTTAATTCAAAGGCATAAAATAGGCATGAGATTTAATTAAGTATCTTAATTAACCCCAAAATACTATCAAGCGTAATTTCAAAGTTAAATAATGTCACCAACATCACCAATATTTCCTGAACAGCAAGCTACAGCCCATAAACATAACATTTATTACGGTATAATACTTATATTGGCGGTAATGTTGACAATTTTGCGATCGCCTTTGAAAGTATCTGCTCAGGAAGTAGAACCCCCACAACGAACTATTTCACCAGTCATTACATCGCCTGCTTCCCCACAGGCATCTCCCCTAAAAAAAGATCGAACTGATTCACCTAAGCTGACTACACAATCCGAAGCAACTTTTGGCACAAAAGGACAAAAACACTGGTATGTTCAGGGTGCAGTAGCAACCACCCTAGATCGAGAAGAAGCTTTCCCTCAACGTTTTGCCTTAGCAGGTGCTGGATTGTCTAAATTTCTGTTTGATGGTCATAGCATCAATTTAGAACTAAACACTATCTATTTTAGTCAGCCTGATGATGATGCTTTAGGCTTAAACCTCGCTCTTTTAATGCGCTGGCATTTCCTGCGTAAATCCAACTGGTCATTATTTATTGATGGTGGCGCAGGGGTAATGGGTACTACCAGCGATGTTCCCAGCAAAGGGGCAAGCTTTAACTTTACGCCTCAAGCTGGTGCGGGAGTTAATATTAAACTTAAACAGCAAAGACAACTGATGTTAGGTTTACGCTGGCATCATATCTCCCATGCCGACTTCTTTGGAGCAAATCCTGGTAGAGATAGCATTATGGGCTATGTTGGGTTGCAGTTTCCCAGATAATATAGCTGGACAAAATTAAAATCAATTGAGCATCAGGCAATGCGAGAGAGTACTCGATCTACACGATCTAGTTCAATGTCTAGAAAATCATCGACTGTCCAATTTGCTTGGCGCTGTAACATATGTAGAGGATAAAGATTCGAGATCCCAACTACTTGTATCTTCGCTCGCTTTGCAGAAGTGATACCAATTGGATTGTTTTCAATTGCCAAACATTCTTGCGGATTTAAGTTGAGCTTTGAGACAGCAAATAAATAAGGTTCTGGTTCTGGTTTACTCGATTCCAAATCATCACCTGCCACAATTAAATCAAAGTAGGGAGCAAGTTCAACTTTTGCCAAAACATATTCCACTTCTGAGCGAGTTGCACCAGTAACTAACCCGACAGCTATGTTTTGCTCTTTTAACTGGCTGAGAAACAGGGTTAAATTTGTAGGTAAAGTTATTTCTGGCAATTGTTCGACTTTTTCACGATAGCCTTTGGCTTTAGTTTTTAGCAGTTTATTGAGATATTCATCGGCGAGAATGCGACCCCGATTAGCTAAAATAGTTTTTAAGCAGGCGCGATCGCTTTTACCACGACAATATTGAGTATATTCATCATCATCAGCCCGCAAGTTTTCACTTAGAAGTATATCTGCAATTAATTCTTGATCGATCGCTTCATCATCAATAATTACACCACTAAACTCTAGAAAAACTGCTTTAAGACTCATAGATTAAACATCAAATATTAATTACTGCTCGATTTTACTCCTGTTGTGAGCTGATTTGTCCACCAAACATCTTCAGTTAGTACCTGATTAAAACCAGCCTTTCCCATCCAAGCATCAATACTACCTGCTGCATACTCTTTAATATAAGGCTCTTCAAATATATCAGAAAGCCAAGTAGTGTTACGTAGGGTTTTTTGATGACCATCCAGAATAATAATCTGTCCGACTGACTTGAGCAAACGATAAGCTTCTTGCAGTATCTGTTGGGCAACAGCCGTGGGAGTTTCGTGAAACAATAACGAAGCAGTTACAACATCAAACTCAGCATCAGCAAACTTAGTTGCCTCTGCCAACCCATGAACCCACTTAATATCTAACTCTGCCTGCTGCGCCTTGTATTCAGACATCGTTAACATTTGAGGCGATAAATCTAACCCCACAACTTCAGCACTGGAAAAAGCCTGCTTAAGCATGATTGTAGTTGAACCAGTACCACAGCCTAAGTCAAGAATTTTCTGGGGATTTCCTGTAATAGCTTTAATTACTGCTTCGCGATTCCAATTTTCATTAGGCGGTAGAGCATGTTTAGTCACAGGATCGTAGGTTACTGCTGCACCCGAAGTTAGATAACCCCCAGTAATACCGTGAAAATTCTGAGAAGTATAATATTCAGGATACAATAACTCTGGATCTTTGAGGCGATCGCCAGCTTCCGTCCAATCAATACTATCAGAAAGTTCTTTGAGTGCCTCGCGATCGATTAAAAAACCAAATACAGGTTGGATAAATTTTTCCCACAAGGTATCTTGAGCAGTTGCCATTGAGTTTGTAATTAACAGGGTTTATTCCCTCTATATTTTAGGCAATAATGTTCAATTACGCTCTAATACTAACCTATTGTTCAATGTTCAATGTTCACTGCTCATTGATAAAGCCATGATCTTTAATATCAAGATTAGTCGCTCTAATAACAGTTTTGACAGAAAGACTGAATTTGTTTTCTGAGTGTTAAAAAAGCGATCGCCACTACCAGTAAACAAACTCCTGTAAAGCTGTAGGTTTTAGCCAAACCAATCCCATTAGTAATGGGTTGAGAAACTAGCGGAGATAAAAACTGGCCTAAGAAAAAGAAGGTCGTTAAACCGCCCAAAGCTCGACCACGTAGAACATCGGGAATGATGCTAGATAGCCAAACATTAAGATTCGGCATTAATAAGCCAAAACCAAAACCAGCAATGATTAAACCGATTAAAACAACGTTATAACTACCAGCTATACCAATAATTAAATAGCCTACTGCTGCCACCCCAAAAGCAATGACTACAATACTGACAAAACCCAAACGCTCTTTAACAAAACCATAGCGCAATGAAGCGATCGCACTGGCTAAAGTTGAGGCTGCGATCGCCAACCCCGAAGCAGTAGCAGAAGCATTACTAAGATTTTGGAGATAAAACGGTAGCTGTACGGGAATTAAATAAAACGTCACCATATAGAACCAAGCAACACCATAAATCATAGCTAGCACGCCGATGGGCATAGTAGGCTTAATTGCAGAAGAAGATGTTTGGTTGAGTAGTTTACGCTCAGGTTCGTAAATAGTTACAGCGATCGCGATTAAAATAGCCCAAGCTGAAAGATAAATTAGAAAAGGGAAGCGCCAGTTAAGATCGGCAATAAAGCCGCCGACTGAAAGAAATACTACCCCTCCCAAACCCATAAAAGCTGCTTGCAAACCCATAAAGTTAGCCCGCGTTTGACCTGTATAATAATCAGCAATCAAGGTGGTCACCCCAGTCATAATTCCCGCTACAGAAAGTCCTAATAAAGCACGACCAACTAAAATTGCACCCAAAGAATTCAAAATAAAACCAGAACTACCAGCGATACCATAAAGTAAAGCCGAACCAATTAATAAAGGTTTGCGACCAAGGCGATCTACGAGTTGACCTGCAAACAGTCCTCCAATGGCGATAAACAACGCAGGGATAGTCAATACCAAACGAACTAAAAGCGCGGAATTGGGTACATCAGCAAAATACTCCTGCATCGCGGGTAGTGAAGGGGCAATTGTTGCTCCCGACATTACTGTTAAAGTACTAGTTAGTAATAAAGTTGCCTTGAGTGGTAAAGAATTGGAATTAGTTAGGCTCATTGATTATGCTTAAGAAGTTTTGCGGATCATCAATCTTAGCGATCGCTTTTTCTAAAGCTTAACGGGTTCTAAATATTGTTTGACAGTTAGCGGTTGAATTTGGGAATAACGATGTGACTGAACTAAAAAATACTAACAAAAGCGATCGCATCTATCAATTCCTGCTGTCGTTCCGATTCGACGGAAAAAATAACGATTACGGTAATAACTTCATTGTTAACTGCAATTGTTGCCATTATTACCAGATCTCCTTATGCGATTACTTCTTTAATCAACATAGTATGATGTAAAGATAAAAAGACGTAAAATAAAAGACTTTAACAGCTTGCCAACAATTAGATAATAATAGAGCGACCCTGGGTGATAATGAAAAATGATGAACTAAGTTTTATTGAAGCTGAACTAAATAGTCCTCTAGATAATATCGATTCAGCCAACTCTGTAGGCGACATTCCACCTCCAGATCCAGAGCGGATGTTAAAGTTGTTAGAATCTGCCGTCGCTTCAGATCGGATGCTAGCAGCCAGAGCATTTTGTGAGTTGGAAGATCGCCGTTCCATTCCGATCTTAATTAAACTGCTAAAGGATATCTGTCCTCTAATTAGAGTCAGCACTGCCTATGCTTTAGGACGCAATCCAGATTCTACTGCTGTTGAACCTTTAATTGAATTACTAGAGACAGACTTTAATGGCTATGTCCGTAAAGGAATAGTGTGGGCATTGGGTAATAGCAAAGATCGACGCGCTCTCCAGCCGTTACTTCATGCTCTTAAGACCGATATTTCCGCCGTCAGACTATGGGCAGCCAGTGGTTTGGCTCAAATTGCTCCAGCAAACTACGAAGATATTATTGCAGCCATTCCTCCTCTAATTCAAGGATTAAGAAGAGATCGGGTTGCAGCGGTACGCAGTAACTGTGCTTGGGCAATTGGACAACTATGCCGCGAACTACCTTCTAACGTTGTTTACGCTACGGCGATCGATGCTTTAATTGAGTCTCTAGTAGAAGATGATGATTATGGCGTTAAAGATGACGCAAGAAGTGCTATTCTCAAAGTCGGCGATCCTCGTGGTTTACAGATGATCGAAGAACTTGAATTTGAAGGACTAATTTAATTACCATCAATATTAATATTACATGACCAAACCCTTGATTATTGGCGTTAGCGGTGCTTCAGGGCTAATCTATGCTGTACATGCTCTAAAATACTTATTAGCTGCCGATTATACGATTGAACTAGTGGCCTCTCGTGCTACCTACATGGTTTGGCAAGCAGAACAAAACATTCGGATGCCAGCAGAACCCGATCAACAAGAACTTTTTTGGCGAGATCAAGCTGGAGTTAAGACAGGTGTCTTAAACTGTCATCGCTGGGGTGATGTGGGAGATAACATTGCCAGTGGTTCTTTCCGTACTTTGGGGATGGTGATTATTCCCTGTAGCATGAGTACAGTAGGCAAAATAGCAGCAGGTTTAAGCTCAGATCTCCTAGAAAGAGCAGCAGATGTGCAGATTAAGGAAGGAAAACCTTTAGTAGTTGTTCCCAGAGAAACCCCCTTTAGTTTGATTCATCTACGCAATTTAACCACTCTTGCTGAAGCTGGAGTAAAAATTGTGCCAGCAATTCCCGCCTGGTATCATCATCCCAAAACAATTGAAGATTTAGTTGATTTTGTCGTAGCTCGAACTTTAGATACTTTAGATATTGACTGTATTCCTTTGTCACGTTGGAAGAGTAGCTAATAGCAAACAGCAGATTAAGTAGGTAGGCAAAATAATTGATCAAACCCCTACCCTTAGAGCTATTTGTTACTCGTCCTAAAGGATACCGCTTCGCATATTACTCGTTACTCGTTACTTGTTACTCCCTAACCTCATTTCCAATTTAATTACACCCACCTACTTAGATCCATCTCAAAGCGATCGCCAAAAAATTAATTAATCTATCGGTTAAAATTCTGTTAACCTTTGCCTAAATATTTTGTTGAAGGGATCGGAGATTAATGGCGAAGGAGATCTCCATCCCTCTGCTGTGATCTTCAACCTGTAAATTATGTCTGAACCTGTTCTTGATGTTCGCCATCTACAAGTCCAATTTACGACTCCAACTCCTCCTGTCGTGGCGGTTGAGTCGCTAAACTTTCAGCTTAAAAAAGGAGAAAAACTAGGCATTGTTGGTGAGTCGGGTTCGGGTAAATCGGTAACATCCTTAGCCATTATGGGTTTAGTACCCACTCCTGGGAGGATTACTCAGGGTGAGATTTGGTTTACTTCTGTGGGTAAGTCGGCAGTAGATTTATTACAGGTAAATGAAGCTGAACGTAGAAGCTATCGTGGAGGAGAAATCGCCATGATTTTCCAAGAACCCATGAGTGCATTGAATCCTGTCTATGATATTGGGTTTCAAATCACGGAAGCGATCTTATTACACCAAAAGGTATCTTCACAAGATGCTAGAAGAAAAGCGATCGCTCTTTTACAAGAAGTTCAACTTTTACCCAGTGACGAGGCGTTACAACAGCAGTGTCTGCAAGAGCATCCTAGCTATAGCGACAAAGAAGTATTTAGCTATATTAATCAGCAGAAGCAGTCGATCCTCAAGCGCTATCCTCATGAACTATCTGGGGGACAATTGCAGCGAGTTACCATTGCCATGGCAATCTCTTGTAATCCTAGTGTTTTAATTGCTGATGAACCGACAACTGCCTTAGATGTAACAGTGCAGGCGACTATTTTAGATCTGCTGCGTAATCTCTGCGACGAACGAGGTATGGCGTTGATTTTTATTACTCACGACTTGGGGGTGATTGCTGAATTAGTTGATTCAGTGGCGGTAATGTATCAAGGAAAGGTGGTAGAAGCGGGCCAAATTGAGTCTGTCTTTAGCAATCCTCAACATCCTTATACGAAGGGATTATTAGCCTGTCGCCCTCGTTTAGACTGTCGATTGCAGATTCTACCTACCGTAACTGATTTTATGGAGGTGACAACTACCTCAAATGGCGAGATTGAAATTACAGAAAAGCAAACCGATGTTAGTCAGAAACTAAATCAGGTTGTTACCGAAGCCGAACAGCAAGCTAGATTAGAACAGCTTTTGCAGCAATCACCCTTAATGTCGGTTAAACAGTTACGGGTAGGTTTCCCGATGAAGGGCATGTTTGGCAAGACTAAAAAATATCTCATGGCGGTAAATAACGTCTCCTTTGAAGTCTATCCTGGAGAAACTTTAGGCTTAGTTGGTGAGTCGGGGTGCGGAAAATCTACTTTAGCCAGAACTCTCTTGCGCCTGATTCAACCGATGGAAGGAGATGTGGTATTCGATGGCGATAACATCACTAACCTAGCCCTCAGAAGCCAAAAATTGCGATCGCTGCGACGACAAATGCAGATTATCTTTCAAAATCCCTATAACTCACTTAATCCTCGCATTAATATTGGCAGAGCGATCGCCGAACCCTTAGTTGTCCATAAAATAAAATGCGATCGCCAAAAAAAGGTATCAGAACTTTTAGAACGGGTGGGTTTAAATCCCGATCTTAGAAACCGCTATCCCCATGAGTTTTCAGGCGGACAAAGACAACGGGTATGTATTGCCAGGGCTTTAGCTTTAGAACCCCAGTTTATCATCTGTGATGAGTCTGTTTCCGCCCTCGATGTTTCAGTGCAGGCACAGGTATTAAATCTGCTCAAACAGTTACAGGCAGAGATGGGATTAACCTATATCTTTATCTCCCACGATCTCAGCGTCGTTAAATTTATGAGCGATCGCATTATTGTCATGAATCAGGGAAAAATTGAAGAAATAGGCACATCAGAGCAAATATACCGCAGCCCAAAAACAGACTATACGCGCAAGTTAATTAATTCGATTCCTACGGGAGAATTTGCCTAAATTTACGATCTAAGTAAACAGTAAATAGACACCAAGAATCGATTAATTAGATCGAAGGTAGATAAGTTGCTAATGACTTTTGTATGATCTATAGATAAAGCTCGAAATATAAAAAACTGTGATCACAAATTCGGTAGTTAAAAATAGTTTGTCAGAGTTAGACTGGCATTGGCAAGGTCATAAAATCCGCTACACTGTTGCTGGATCAGGCAAACCGTTGCTGTTAATTCACGGCTTTGGGGCATCTCTTGGGCATTGGCAAAAGAATATTCCTGTCTTGGCAGATGCTGGTTATCAAGTATTTGCCTTAGATCTACTGGGTTTTGGGGGTTCAGATAAAGCACCTTTAAATTACACCTTGGAACTTTGGGAATCTCAAATTACCGATTTCTGGACAGAATTTATTAACCAGCCCACAGTATTTGTCGGCAACTCCATTGGCGCACTATTAGCCTTAATGCTAGTCACCAACCATCCTGAGATTTCCGCAGGAGGCGTATTGATTAACTGTGCAGGAGGCTTAAATCATCGTCCAGGGGATCTCAACCCTGTATTAAGTCTAGTTATGGGCGGGTTTGCCAAGTTAATTAGTTCCCCCGTGACAGGGAATTTAATTTTCAATAATATTCGACGTAAAAGCCAGATTCGCCGTACTCTTTATCAAGTTTATCGCGATCGCCAGGCTGTAACAGACGACTTGGTAGAAATGCTCTATCAACCATCCTGCGATCCAGGCGCACAGCAAGTTTTTGCTTCGGTTTTAACCGCCCCCGCAGGCAAAACTCCCGATGAATTATTACCCAATTTGAACCGCCCTTTATTAGTAGTTTGGGGAGAGAAAGATCCTTGGACACCCGTAGCGGGAGCAAAAATATATCAAGATTTAGCAGCTAGTAATCCTGATGTAAAGTTTCAAATTATTCCTAATGCAGGTCATTGTCCCCACGACGAAAACCCCGAAGCGGTAAATACCCAGATTATTCAATGGCTATCTAGTAGTGTGTCAAAGGTTAATTGAGGGGTAAGAACGGGTAATGAGTAATGAGTAATGGGTAATGGGTTTATTTTCTCCCTAACTCCCTAACTCCCTAACCCCCTAACTTAGAAGTATTGCAATCACACTACTCATTCAGCTAAAAAACGACTAAATTAGTAGGGTTTTATTTGGTTGAATTGGGATGAATAACTTAGGTACTACTAAACTGACAATTGCCGATCCAGAGGTCGATTTTGAGGTCATCGATTTTGGCCCCGACGGAATAGGAGATGAAGTATTTTCTACGTTTAACACTGTAGTTCTTGGTCTTCCAGGAGAGGGAGTTTTTGGCCCGACAGGGGAATCGGCGGCAATTGTGGAATTTGACCTCAGTAATTTATCAATTCCTGCTGGCGAAGTAGTTGAACAAGCTGTGTTTGAAGTTCAGATTAGTACTTTTGATGTAAGTGGTTTAGGAGTAGAGGCTGGTGATAATCCCGATCAGCTTGGAGTCTATGGATATGTGGGCAATGGAATTGCTGAGGCATCTGATTTTCAGTCAGGGGAGCTGTTGACTGTCTTAGACATTTCTTCAGCTTCGGCAGGGGATATCTTAACTTTTGACGTTACAGAGTTTTTCCAAACTGTAAGTGATGAAGATCATTCTTTTGTCGGATTGGCTGTTCGCGCACAAGAAGTTGGCGGATTAGCTGTTCCTGAATCGGTCAGCCTTCCCAGACTCAGCATTACTACAAAACCGTCGCTTAATAATACTTCTGCACCCATTTTTGGAACTATTGAAGCAGATCTGATCGAGGTAAAAGGTAGCAATCAACTAATTTTTACTGGAGACTCTGACGATCTAGTTGATGCTGCTTACGGTAGTGAAGGTGACAACAGGATCTATGCTGGTAATGGGAATGACACCCTAATTCTCGGCTCGGGAGATCGTTTATTTGGCGCAGAAGGAGGCGATCGCTTTTTTACTACTTCAGGGGGCGATAATACAATTAGTGGTGGAGAAGGTGCAGATCAATTCTGGATTGCTTCAGGCGAAATTCCCGACGTGGCTAACACCATTACCGACTTTGATAATGGTACAGATATCATAGGTATTGGCGGTTTAGGCATCGGCTACAATGACCTTAGTATTACTCAAGATCACACTAGTACAGTAATTGCTGTTAACTGTGAAAACTTAGCAATTTTACCAGGGGTAGATGTAGCCGATTTAAGTGTGGATGATTTTGTTTTTGTTTAATCGAACTTAAATTCAAAAGTCAGGAGCAATTTCTTCACTCCTGACAAGTTTTTTATACTTGATGCTGAATCGATAAATTATTATCAGCTTAGATCTTAAAGCTTAGAGCTGTTTTAATCTTCGTGATCCTCAAAAGGATCGCCTAAATCAGCAGATGGAGGGCCAAAAGCTGTGTAGATTGAATATCCAGTAATGGCAACTAAAACAGTCCCAAGACTGACACCTAAAAATACTGCGGGTTCCATAAGTAAATATTAATTATGATTACTATTACTCTATAATATTACAGAAGATTACGAATAAAACCGATATTACATCACTATTTGATTTATGTCACAGCAAACTCGTTTGGGAAATATTCTCAAGCCTTTAAATTCGGAATATGGTAAGGTTGCCCCTGGTTGGGGAACTACTGTCTTGATGGGCGTATTTATGGCTCTATTTCTAGTATTTCTATTGATTATTCTGCAACTCTATAATTCCTCCTTGATCTTAGAAGGAATTGATGTTGATTGGAGAACCTTAAGTCGTTAGACTAAGCATTACACTTTTGTGTTAACCATTGAATTAATTTGTAGCACAGCTCGATCTTCATGTGTTTGAGGATTGAGCTATTATTTAATCTATCAAACCTAGAGGAAATTAAGATTATGAACATTTTTGGCATTGGGTTACCAGAAATGGCTCTAATTACGATTGTCGCCTTGCTAGTATTTGGCCCGAAAAAACTACCTGAGATCGGTCGCAGCGTTGCCAAAACTCTTCGTAGTTTCCAAGATGCATCCAAAGAATTTGAAAATGAATTTAAGAAGGAAGCAGCTAGTATTGAGAAATCTATTAGCATGAATGCTCAAATCGAAGGTAGCAGCGAGCAAAAATCAACAGAGACTGAAAGTATCTCTCCTAGTGAATCTGATGCTTTAGGTTAAATCTTGCTCAATTCTTGGAAGTGGATGGAGGCGAACTATTGTCTTTAGTCCCTTTCCCATTATATTGTTGAGTAATTAATCCTTTTAACAGGGTAAGTAAATGTCCTTCTAATTGAGGTGGCAGCTTAATTGGTGTATCCCCCAGCTTGAGGTTAATATCTCGTTGCGGAAAGGGAATATCAATTTTTTGTGCTTGGAAAATTTCTTCAATCCGAAAACATAAATCACTCATTAATGGTGCTTGACGACTAGGATCGGCTGTCCAAACAAGCAGCTCAAAATCAAGAGAACTATCGCCAAAACCTATAAAAAATACTTGCGGAGCTGGATTGTGTAACACTTCTAGATGTTCTGAGGCAGCCTGCAATAGAGCCGATTTAACTTTTTGGACATCAGAACCATAGGCTACCCCAATCGGTAAATGGAGGCGAACAACGCTGTGACGATGATTCCAGTTGATTACTTCATCACTTAGCAAACGAGAATTGGGAACGATAATTGAAATACGGTCTAGGGTTTTCAAGATAATACTCCGAGTTCTAACTTCTTCGACAATTCCCAAATGTTCTCCTACCTGAATAAAATCCCCTACCTGGATCGATCGCTCGAATAATAAGACAATACCGCTAGCAAAATTACGGGCGATATCTTGAAACCCAAAACCGATACCCACACCCAGCGCACTACCAATTAAGGCTAGGGAACTAAGATCGATTCCGTTTGCCTGAAGTAAGACGATGGTGCTGAGAGAAATCAAACCATATTTGGTAATAATGGCGATAATTTCCTGTGAACCTCTGGTCATTCTGGTTGCATCTAGCACATTAGTGCGCAACAAATTAGCCATATAGGTGCTAAAAAAAATTGAAGCCATAATTAAGCCAATTAAGATTAGCAAGCGAATAATCGAAAAGTCTTTGCCTCCCAGGTTGAAGATGGATATCGCTAAAGAACTAGTAATTAAGTTGAAGAGAAAATATAGCCAGTGCCGAGTAGCAGGAAACAGACGGAAAATAAACAGAATCAGCGTAGTCCAAAGTAAAAATTGGGCTAAACCCAATTTAAGGCGAAATAAAGTAGTTAGGTTAGATGGTTGAGAACTGTTGTTACTGGGTAATCCTGGAATGATTCTTTGAATCGCCCTTCTTACGGGGTAACTTTGTAGCTGAGTTAAAAGTCCGCTAACAACTAGACCAAATAAAATTAGTCCTACGGTAATTAGGCCCTGGCGTTGAAGATAAGCTGGAGTTCTTTCTTTTCTGGCGATCGCCATTGCCTCCTCTATTTCTATTTTAAAATCTTCAGCAGTTTCCCGATTGGACTTCCTGCCGACTGTATCTTCTTGAGTTACGGTAAATAGATAGCGTCGATCTTCAGCAGAATCATCGGTTAAATTTGAGGGCGATTTAGTATAAACCAAATATAATACAGGCAGCCCTCCTTGCTGTTCAATGGTTACTTTGGGAACAACATCATCTCGAATTGCTTTGAGTAGTTCATCTCGAATCAGTGCAACTCTCTCTCCTGCTGGGGTATTCCCAATTTTACCGACCGAAATAATCTCTCTACCATCGATGACAACAGGAGCTTTAAGCACAGTCGGATTACTTTGAATTGGCAGATCTTCGATCGCCCTAGGGCCATAGCTAGTTTGGCTTAGTCCAGGCAAATTGGTAATTAGAATAAACCCAGCAGTAGCCATAGCTAAGAAAATTGGTAAGAGTTTTTTAAGTTGCATTGATACTCTCATTGATTCGCGAAGGTAGACTGTAGGAAATAGGAAATAGGAAATAGGAAATAGGAAATAGGAAATAGGAAGTAGTATTTCAAAAATATCCTAACGTTGTTACGTAGGGCTATAGAAGGTAGTAAGTAGTAGGTAAAAAACTTATTACTCAATCAAGATTATTCAAGAGCAGTTTGCTCTGTACTTTTGTAATGAACTATAGTTCCTGCCCACTGTAGCTTTTCTCTCAGGGTCTCATAAAAAGAGTAACTTTCGCGCAAGATAATAAAGTGAGCCTGAGCGTTAGTCATCTTAATTACCACCCGTTGACCAGGCCAAATTGTTGCACCCAAGGCTCCATCAGTCCAAAGTTTAGTATTAACTTCGTAGTCTCCCAGAGGCAAGACGCTAACAACCGTGCCAGGAGGCAGAACTAAAGGGCGACCAGAGAGACTTAAAGGACAAATTGGGGTAACAGCGATCGCCCACATACCAGGGTGTAAGATCGGGCCATTAGCAGACACGGTATAGCCAGTAGAACCCGTCGGGGTAGAAACTAATAAGCCATCACCACTATATTGATCGACAACCTGTCCATCTGCCTCCAATTCTAAGACTGAAGTGGGCATGCGATCGATGCTGGCGGGCTTGATACACATTTCATTTAAGCAATAAAATATTTCGCTGACTGGCTTTAAGTTATTTCTTTCCCCTTCGTATACTTGGGCTTGCAGCATCATCCGTTTTTGAACTGCATAGCGGTCTGACTGGAGACGATCCCAAGTTGCTTCTGTATCCTGAAACAATTCAAAGGGTTCGGTCAAAAATCCTAAATGTCCGCCAACATTTACCGCGAGGATAGGTATTCCTTCAGGGGCTAACTGTCTAGCAGCAGCTAAGATCGTACCATCTCCCCCCAGGACAAGTGCTAAATCGATGTTAGCGGTTGAAGAAGCCAAGAATACTGGGTAAGGATTATCTTTAATGCCACTGGGCCCAATCATGACCTGACATTGACGAGCCTCTAATTCCCTGGCGCATCTTTCTGCCCACTGCTTACTAATTTTATGTCCTGCTTTATAAGCAATGATTACATGCTTTAAATCCACTATATTTACCAGACAGATAGAACAATCATTCTTCTCATCCTATTACTTTACTGATTAGTAATTACTGATTACTGATCAACTGGTGGGCATTATCTTAAGTAATCGGTCTTTATTCTGATTCTTTGCGATGCCCACCCTACATTGTTCATTGAAAAGTCCCTCTTGCTAAATTTGAAAAACTTACTATCATAGATAGAAGTACTACTACCGCGTTGGTGACTACCTAACAAGTTTATTGATCTATGCTTGATTTATGAGGGAGTAGCATAAGTTTTTGTGGAAGTATACCGAGCTTTGACTCGGAAATGGAAACAGAGGCAGCCAATTCCCACCCTGGAACGCCAGGTCATAAACTAAGGTAAAACGGCGCGGCGGTATGCTACCTTTTAACTATCGCCAGAATATAAATAAAAGCTTAAATTGCCAGACATATTTATATTTCTGTTAAAAATGTAACAAGAAAGACATTCTTCTAGGGGTTATGATTTAGCTATATTATTGGGAGTATGGCTAAAAAGTGCAAAAATTATCTCAATCCTTGGCTCAAGTTCAGTTCAACGCCAATACTTTTCAGTTGAGTAATGGATTGACAATCATTCATCAGTATTTGCCTGCAACCCCAGTGGTGGTTTCAGATATTTGGGTTAAAGCAGGAGCGATCGCTGAACCAGAAGCTTGGTCGGGAATGGCCCATTTTTTGGAACATATGATCTTTAAAGGTTCTCCCAACGTGATGGTTGGGGAGTTTGACTGGCTGATTGAGAGTACGGGGGGAATAGCTAATGCAGCTACCAGCTATGATTATGCCCACTTTTATCTGACTACCGCAGCAACTCATTTTGAGCAGACATTGCCCTGTTTAACAGATATATTATTACGGGCGAATATTCCAGATGATGAGTTTATCCGTGAACGAGAAGTTGTGATTGAAGAAATTCATTCTAGTCATGACGATCCTGATTTTATTGGCTATCAAGCACTGTGTCAAAATGCTTATGAGCATCATCCTTACCGACGTTCTATTCTAGGGGAAAAAGAATTATTACTGGAGCATACTCCAAACCAGATGCGCTGTTTTCATCGCACCTATTATCAACCAGAAAACATGACCATCGTTATTGTGGGGGGAATTGAGCAGGAACGAGCTTTAGCTTTGGTGAATGAGAACTTTAGCCAGTTTAGCGTGCGTTCTGAATGTCCTCCCAGCAGGATTGCCGTAGAACCTCCTGTAGTTAGTATTCGTCGTCAAGAGTTATATCTACCCAGGATCGAACAGTCACGGTTATTGATGGCTTGGATTTGCCCTGGTTCAGAGTCTTTATCAGAAGCGATCGCCCTGGATTTAATTGCGCTGATTTTGACAGGAGGACGTAGTTCAGGCTTGGTTAGGGAATTACGGGAAGAAAGACAGGTAGTGATGGATATTGACTGTAGTTTATCTCTGCAAAGAGATTCTAGTCTATTTTCTATCGGTGCGTTGCTAGAAACGGAACATCTGGCGATGGTAGAACAGATGATTTGCGATCGCCTAAGTCAATTACACCATCATTTGATTCCCGCAGCCGAAATTGCCAGCGCCAAGCGTCAGTTAATTAATGACTATATCTTTTCTACCGAAACCCCTAGTCAACTAGCCAGCATCTACGGCTTTTATAATATTGTGGCAACCGCAGCGCACTCTGCACTATATCCCCAGATGATCGCGCAGCTACAGCCAGAACAATTACAGGCGATCGCTCAACGCTATCTATCTCCTGAACATTATGCTGTTACAGTTTTAAAACCAGGCAATTAGTAACTGACGTTACGTAGTATAAACCTTTAGGGTCGCGTCGCAAATAATCAGTAATTAGCCTTTCTGGCTTTGAATTCTAGTAAATTTACTTGATTTTGCAAATCTTTATTTTCAGTTTTTAAGATTGCCAATTTCTTTTGCGCTCTATGAAAATGACCTTTATAAGCACCTAAACTTCTATTACTAGCTCCCAATTTTTCCCGTCGCTTCACTTCTTGTTGATACTGACGTTGAAGCTTATTATACGCCGTTTGTAGATCTTTCAAGCCACCTTTACATTGAGACTTAAGCTGTTTTAATTCGCGATCGCGTGTTGCCACCATTTTGTTTAAGCATTCAATTTTAACTAGCATTTGCCGATCAAAATTATTAGTTTTAACTTGCTTAATTAATCCTTGATAGCTATCATGAATCCAATCATGTTGCGCCTTAAAAGCTCGTCTAGTTGCTTCGTATTTAATTGTATTTAAAACTGCTTCTTTATAAATTCCTTTGTGTTTACCTTTAATATCAATTAGTAGCCTGTCATAGTTGGTTGCGTTGTGGCGCAAACTATCACAGTTAGCTTCAATATATTTAACGCGATCGCCTGTAGTAGAATTAATAATATAGGCTTCTGCACCAACTCCTTGGGGTGGATGACAGACAATCCGATCTTTCCAACTTTGAATTACTTCCTCTAACGAAAATTGTTGGGTATTAATACTCATTTGTCTTTAAATTACTTAATAATTGGTAGTAATAAACCGAGACTAAATAAAAAAATCAATATCAGTTAGTTAGACCATAGCAACAACAACCATTGATTATATTTAGTTAAATTATGCGCTATTAAAGTCACGTCAGTTTTAACAAGCAAACTAGAAAACCGCCACTGTAAATACAGTAAATAAATACAGCAAATCAAAGAAACATTTTGCTTCTCAACTACATTTAATTCTCAGCAGCTTAATTTTGTCTTGAAGTTCAATGTTCTGTTGTGCGAGTAATTGGCGATCGCTTTGTAATAAATTAATTTTATTTTGAGCTTTGATAAAAATATTTTTACAAGCCTGTAAGCTTTTATTTTGACTATCAACCTGTTGTTTATTAGTGCAACTCTTAACAAACTGAGTAATTAATCCTTTATATTTAAGTTTTAGTTCCTGTAAACCTTGATTCAATTCTGATTTCAGGGTTTTAATTTCGCGATCGCATTGTTGTAGCTGTTGATTTAATTGCGCGATCTGGCGATTTTTTTGCTCAATCTCTGCTTCTTTTTGCTTTAATAGAATATTTGTAGAAATTGCTGCTAACTGTCCTTGGCACTCGGTTTTAATTGCGGCTATTGCTTGGTTTTGTTCAATAATAATCTGTTTGAGAGCGTCAATTTCTGATGACTGTTGTTCCACAGTTAAGTTTTTATGTTCAATTAATGCTTGATAACTAGATTGAATCCATTGGTGTTGTTTGCGCACTACTCTTCTGGTTGCTTCGTATTTAACACTATTCAAAATTGCTTCTTTCAAATAGCCATAATACTGCTCTTTAATTTTATTTAAAATTGAATGATAGTTAGTTCCCAAGTGGCGTAATTCATCACAGCTGGCACGAATATAATTAACTAGCCTACCATCTCTAGAATCGACCAAGTAAGCACTATATCCTTCACCTTGTGGAGAGAAACAGATAATCTGATCTTGCCAAGTTTGAACAATTATTTGTAGGCTATTTTGTTTTTCTATAGTGGAATCGATCATAGTAGCTAATAATAAATTGGAATCTTCAATTGGCTTATTCAATGGGGCTATATTTAAGCAGTTGGCTTAATTCATGTTGAGCTAAAAACTGTTCTAACCAAGCTCGTTTCAGAAGATCTAAAGTAGTAGCCTGAGTTGCCAAAGTGTACTCCCACTGCGCTCCTTTCCACCAGCTAATATAGCTTGATAAATCGTCATAAGCTTCTTCTACGGCTGTACTACCTGTAAGCTGATGATAATTTTGCTGGTGAATTGCCAAAATCAAAGCTTCAACTTCCTGTTTAAACTTGGCAAATTCTTGAGAATCTTTAGTCAAATTGTCGATCGCGCAAGCACATTGCGACCAAGAGATTTTGGTGCGAAAGTCGTACTGATCGTGTTTAAAGATCGGAAAAGCCAATTTCAATTCCCTCAGACTGTCAACCTGTCCCAAATCATAGGTTTTAGCTTTAATAATGCGTAGCGGAAAGCGATCGGGATGAGCCTGAATCTCTAAACTAGAAATAAGCTCTAAATAGTCATAATTCTTAATTGCAGCCAGTCTTTCCAAGTCACTTTGAGACAATCCTAACTGCAAGCAGCGTTGATACTCCGTCTCCAAAACCGACAAAGCAGAATTTAATTTAACCGTAACTAACCCTGCGACCTGATATTGCTTTAATCTTCGTTGCAGGTCTGTATATTTCATCTCTTAATCAGTGATTTAAAAATTAAAATTAACCAACTTAACATCAGGTATAACTTCAAAACTGATGGGTTAGCAACTTAATCTTGGTTTTAAGCTTGAAGCCATAAGCCAAAAAATAATCCGTGAATTTCAGACGATCGGGTAAAATAACAAATAATTAATCATAAAAAACCAAATTTTAGAGGAGATCTTCAATGGGTGGCGCGATCGCATTTTTACTAATCATCGGTTTGTATACAGGAATTGCTTCTGGTTTATATTTAGGTTTACGTAAGTTCAACATTATTTAATTCAGCTAGTCTTCTATCGCTAGTATCTAAAGAGCATCGTTAAACTTGACGGTGCTTTTTGTGTGCAGTCTACTCCAGAATTCAGACATAATAAACAGACTACTAAAGCTAATCCCCAAAAATTTGACTGAAATTTTTTAGCAAAGACGGCACAATAAGAAAGGAAATCGAGCGCTAATGCCAGGTCATTAATCGAATTCAATTAAATCAGAGGTAAGTTAGGTTGGACGAATCATATCAAGAATACATCAATCGAGTTGCGCGGTTAACCTTACCGAGCGCCTGTGCCTTGCAGCTTCAAGGTATTCAGCAATCACCTAAATTTGTCGATGGTAAACCTGTCTCATTTCCTGGCTACAGTGTGATTACCCCTCCCGCAGGAGAAGATACTGTTAACCAGCAATTCTATCAGCAGTTGGAAACTTTACAGAGACAGTTGTTTGACAATTTGGGGCAAGATTTCTTTATTCCTCTACCCACTGCCAGTTTTCATTTCACTCTAGCCGATTTGATTTGGGATGAAAGCTATCGTCAAGTAGTTAAAGCAAACCCTAATTTTGATCGAGAATTGCAGCAGCAGGTAGCAGCTAGTATCGATGAGTATCAGGCGGAGTCGGATCATCAATCAATCTCTTGGCAGTTGTGGGGCGTAATCGCCAGACCAAGAGCTATTATGGCTTGCTTAGTGCCAAAAGATCAAACTAGCTATCAATCAGTTATTAAGCTGCGTCGCGCCTTGTATCAGAATCCAGGAATAGTTGGCTTGGGTGTTGAGCAACAGTACGATTTAACGGCACATATTACTTTGGGATATTTTGATAGTATCCCCGACAGTTTAAATCGCGATCGCCTTTGTATTGTTATGTCGCAAATTAATGACCGACTGGTAGAAAGTGAGCTACCAGAGTTTACCCTCCAAAAGGCAGAGTTAAGAAAGTTTGAAGATATGATTCACTATAAACGTGAAGCAGATTGGGCAGTAGTTAACTTTGATTAACGTAAGTTCGACCAAGTAAAGAAATTGAGTAAGCTGAATCATCCGATTGTCGAACAAAGCTTCGCGATTATTGACCGCGAGGTAGGAGAACATAAACTCAATCTCCAAGAATATGCCCTTGCTCGCCGTGTAATTCATGCTACGGCAGACTTTGAGTATCTCAATCTCTTACGCTTTAGTTCGGGAGCGATCGCTGCTGGCATCCAAAATCTACAGCAGGGCATACCGATTGTGACGGATGTAACGATGGTTAAACAGGGCATCACTAGCTTGGTGAGTAAAACATTTAACAATCCCATTATTAGTGCAGTGGAGCAAGTAGAAATAGCCCAAGCGGGAAAAACCAGAACCGAAACAGGGATGCTGCGGTGTTGGTCAAAATATCCCCAAGCTATTTATTTAATTGGCAATGCGCCGACAGCACTATTAGCTTTATGCGAACAGTTAACTCATTCTCCAATCAAACCAGCGCTAGTTATTGGTGTCCCTGTGGGCTTTGTTTCCGTGATTGAATCAAAACAAGCCTTAATTAGGCTAGATGTGCCATACATCACCATAGAGGGCAGAAAAGGTGGTTCTCCCGCAGCAGCTTCCATACTCAATGCCTTGTTAATTTTGGCAGCAGAAAGGAGCAATGCTCCTAGCTATAAGTTATAAGCTATAAGTTTAACTAAAACTGAGATTAATCAAGACATATTTCCACACTAAACGCGGTTGTACATAAGTTTTTAATAAAGCATTAGCTGCTCTATTCTTCTACTGATACAGGTTTGAAATCAATTGTTAAACCTACTGCCTGTAATATCGAGGTTAATGTATCTAATGTTGGATTTCCATCTCCGCTTAGAATCCGATAAAGGTGCTGTCTTGATATCTTAGATTCATTGGCGATCGCTTGAGTCGAACCTTTGGCTTCCACTACATTTTTTAACGCCAATAAAAATGCTTCTGTATTTCCATCTAATAATGTTTCATCCAAAGCAGCTTTTAAATAGACCGCTGCATAATTTGAGTTGCTTAATCTTTCTAGTAAATCTGTTTTATAGTCTTTTGTCGGCATTTTTAGTTAACCTCTTTTTGTTCTTCTTGGTATTTTTTCCAGTACCTAAGAGATGTTTTTATATCTTTGCTTTGAGTTTTCTTTGCCCCTCCCGCTAACAATAAAATCATCTTTTTCCCCGATATTGCGTAGTAAACTCGATATCCTCCGCCAAAATGTAATCTAAGTTCATAGATACCATTTCCTAAACTTTTGCTATCACCAAAGTTACCGAGACTTACCCGGTCGAGACGTACATCAATACGAGCTTGTATCTTTGTATTAAGTGTCTCAAACCATTCATCAAAAGGACACACCCCCTCATCTGTCACATATTTAAAGATTGTCCAAAGTTGACTTTCCACTTTTCATTCATTTGCTGATTTTGTCATATATATGTGACAAAATTAATTGTATCAGCATAGGCTACGCTCAATCACTGGTTTTTGTCATTAGGCGATCGCCATCTTTCAAGTGGTATTTATTTTTGTTAAAAGTTTTGTATATATATTAAAAGCGATTAGGCTTCGCCTAGCCTTCGGATCGCTCTACTCAGGTTGTTCTGGATCGGCGTAATAAGCGTATGGTGCAATTATGGTCTAGGGACAAAGTATTACCTTGCCCCTACATAATTTGATAATTCAGTTTAAACCTTCAATTAACTGTTGTTTGGCAGTAGCTAAAGCCTCGTCTAATTTACTAACATCTCTAGCGCCAGCCTGCGCCAGATTTGGTCTGCCACCACCTCCACCACCGCAAATTTGGGCGATCGCACCGATGAATTTACCTGCCTGTAGGTGTTTTTCTTTAATTACTTTCTGGCTAAAAGCGGCAACTAAGCTGACTTTGCCTTCTGAGGGAATAGAGGCAATCACCACCGCAGCGTCACCTAATTTTTGCTGTAATCTTTCGGCAGCAGACTGGAGAGATTTCGCATCCATATCTCCCATATTTGCGACTAAGATCTTATATTCACCGACGGTTTCTGCCTGAGACAGTAGGCTATCTGATTTGAAGAGAGCAAGTTCTTGTTTGGCAGCTTCTAATTCTTTTTGGGTAGTTTTTAATTCATTCTGAAGACTGTTAACGCGATCGCTAATTTCTTCGGGCTTGACTTTAAAAGTACTGCTCAATTCTTTAACCACCCGCTCTCGCACGTTGAGATAATCTAAAATAGCTGGCCCCGCCACGGCTTCAATCCTTCTGACTCCAGAAGCAATCCCCGTTTCGGCGATAATTTTAAATACGCCAATTTCAGCAGTATTGGTAACGTGAGTACCGCCACAAAGTTCCATCGAAACTCCAGGAAAATCAATTACCCTCACTTCATCGCCGTATTTTTCTCCAAACATGGCTGTTGCCCCTTTTGCTTTGGCATCAGCGATGGGCATAACCTGGACATCGGCTTCGTGGGCTTCGGATATCCAGGTATTAACTAACTCTTCTACCTGCTGCACATCATCGCTAGTTAAGGCGCGGGGAGAATTAAAGTCAAATCTTAAACGATCGAAGTTGACTAACGAACCTGCTTGAGACACAGAGTCATCAACTATTTTCTTTAGTGCCGCCTGTAATAAATGAGTGGCGGTATGGTTTGCTTGGACTCGACGACGGCAAGCACGATCTATCGTGGCATTAACGACATCTCCTACCTTGACAGTACCCCGTTCTACCTTACCTTTATGAACTAAGATGTTACCTTCTTTTTGTACGTCTTCAATGCGGATTAAGAGATCATCCCCCGAAAGATATCCGCGATCGCCAATTTGTCCGCCAGACTCGCCATAAAAGGGTGTTTGATCGAGAATAATCTGCACGCGATCGCCAGCAGCAGCCGAAACGCCCCTACTTGCATCATCATTTGCATCATCATTACTAATCACAATACCCATAATTTGAGATTGTGTTACAAATTTGTGATATCCCAAGAAGCTTGTTTCATTACTACCTGCAACTATTTCACCCAAAGCATTTTGAGTTGTGAGGTCGATCGCCTCATGGGAATCTTGCGAACGAGTTTTTTGCAACTCCATTTCCCGTTCAAACCCTTCAAGATCGACAGTTAATCCCTGTTCTGACGCTACTTCTTGAGTAAGTTCTAAAGGAAAGCCATAGGTATCATAAAGTTCAAAGGCATCTTTCCCTGAGATCTTGGTTTGCGAAAAGTTAGCAGCTTGAGCAATAATCTCCGCCAGTAACTTCTCTCCTCTGGTCAAAGTTTTGAGGAATTGAGATTCTTCTCGCTGTAGCTGACTTTTAATCACGTTTTCACGTTCGCGAACATGGGGATAAGCCGATTCGGCTAGGGCGATCGCTGTTTCGGCAACCTGAGTAATAAAATTACCTTCAATCCCAATCAATCTGCCGTGGCGAATTACCCGACGGATCAGACGGCGAAGAATATAACCGCGATCTGTATTCGAGGCTGTCACCCCATCGGCGATCATGTGAACTACTGCGCGAACGTGATCGCCAATTACCTTGAGAGAAATTTTAGTTTGCTCATCAGCTTGGCTATAATCTATTTCCGCAATCAACCCAGCAGTTTTAATAATTGGCAGAATGAAATCGGTTTCATAGTTATTAGGTACTTGCTGAAGGATTTGCGCCATCCTTTCCAAACCCAAACCAGTATCAATATTCTTATTCTCTAGAGGTGTCAGATTTCCTGCTACATCTTTGTTGTATTGCATAAATACCAAGTTATAAAACTCGATAAATCTGCTGTCGTCTTCCAAATCAATCTGCTCATCACCCAATTCTGGATGAAAGTCATAGAATAACTCTGAACTAGTGCCACAAGGGCCAGTGATACCAGAAGACCAAAAATTATCTTCTCCCATCCGCTGAATACGATGTTCGGCAATACCAATCTTGTCACGCCAAATCGCAAAAGCTTCATCATCATCATGATAAACACTAGGCACAATCCGTTCTGGTGGCAAACCATATACCTGTGTTGAAAGTTCCCACGCCCAAGCGATCGCTTCTTCTTTAAAATAATCCCCAAAGCTAAAATTACCCAACATCTCGAAAAAGGTATGATGTCTGGCGGTACGTCCCACATTCTCAATATCGTTGGTGCGAATACACTTTTGGGAACTAGTAGCACGAGGTTGAGGTGCTTTACGCTGTCCCAAGAAGATCGGCTTAAACGGCAGCATTCCTGCAATAGTCAACATTACTGTGGGATCTTCAGGGATTAAAGAAGCGCTAGGTAATATTTTGTGGGATCTTTCTTCATAGAACTTTAAAAATTTTTCGCGGATTTCGCTACCGCTTAGGTGTGGGAGATCTGCCATAGTAGTTTAGATAAATGCAGTTTGCGTATTTTTATTTATTTGTTTATTTTGACATCTTTTCCAGTTCTATTGAGTCTCACCCGCAAGAGTAATCAATCTACTTAAAAACTATTTTAAAACCAACAAAATACTATAAATTTAATTTATTACTGATTAATTAACATGAACTATTTTCGTCCTGCGATCGCCACAATGCAAGGCTATACTCCTGGAGAACAACCAAAACCAGGATCACCGATTATTAAACTCAATACTAATGAGAATCCTTATCCTCCTTCTCCCAAGGCATTAGAAGTATTACGCAACTTAGATAGTGAGTGGTTGAGACGCTATCCCGATCCTTATTCTAGAGATTTCTGTAGCGCTGTTAGTGAAGCTTTAGATGTGCCTACTGATTGGATAATTGTTAGCAACGGTAGTGATGATCTATTAAACATTCTAATTCGCGCTTGTGCCGAGGGAAAAGAGCGCAAGGTGGTCTACCCGATGCCATCTTACGTACTTTATCGTACCCTAGCATCATTGCAGGCTGCGGAGAGCGTAGAAGTTGCCTATCCTGAAGATGATCGGCTACCAATTGCCGAGTTAGTTGCTGCGGGTGGTGCAGTCACTCTAATTGCTACTCCGAATAGTCCTTCGGGTCACATTGTCCCGCTAGATGATTTGCGACAGTTGGCTAGTAGAGTGTCGGGTATTCTAGCTATTGACGAAGCTTATGTTGATTTTGCCGATTATACGGCTTTGTCTCTGGTACAAGAATTTGAGAACGTAATTATTTTACGCACCCTTTCTAAGGGTTATTCCCTGGCTGGTTTACGTTTAGGCTTTGGAATTACCAATCCCCAGCTACTCTCAAATCTGTTTAAAGTCAAAGATAGCTATAACGTTGATGCTTTGGCGATCTTGATTGGCGCAGCAGCGATGCACGATCAAACCTATAAAAATAACTGTGCGTCAAAAATAAAGCGATCGCGCAGTAAACTAACAATAGATTTAAGAGAAATTGGTTTTAAAGTCCGAGATTCTCAAGCAAATTTCTTACTGGTTACGCCACCTAATAACCAAGCCGCGAAGATTTACCAAGCTTTAAAAGCACAAAATATCTTAGTCCGCTATTTCGACTCGCCAGGATTATCAGATAAATTACGTATTACGGTGGGAACTGATGAACAAAACCAAAAATTACTTCAGGCAATTCTAGCCGTACAAGTAGGAAATAGGAAATAGGAAGTAGGAAACTGCTGTAATTAGCTATTAGCTTTTGGAGTTTGACCTTCAATCACACCATAGTTTTTAAGCACATCTAGAAAGGCATAAACGGCTGGAGTATGCAAAGCATTTTTGACAATTGCTGCTTCGATAATTCTTTCTAGAGGAATGGGCAAAGAATAAACTTTTAATTGTTTGGGAAGCGGTTCGGTAGCAAGCTGGGGCAAAATTGCTGCACCTAAGCCTTGCATTGCCATACTAGTCATAGCTGAGTCTTGTTTCATTTCATAAGCAATATTTACAGGTTTTAGCGATCGCTGTAAATATTGTCGAATTTTTAAAGAACAACTATTATTCACGGAGATAATTAGAGGATATGTGGCTAATTGTTCCCAGGTTAATCGTGTTTGGTTTAATTTCAGGCTGCGGGGTAACAGCACCACATATTCATCTCGATAAATTTCCCAGGTTTCAAATTCCTGAGAACAAGGTAGATCGACTATTCCAATATCTGCTTGACCAGAACGCAAAATATTTTCGATCTCGAAATGTTCCTCAATATCGGTAACACTCACTTTAATTAAAGGAAACTGACGGCGAAACTGAGCAATTAAGGCAGGTAAAATATGAGTTGCTGCGCTGCGAAAAGCTACCAGTCTCACATTCCCCCCTTTTAAACCTTTAGCCCGATTGGCTTCGGTGGCCATCTTTTGTAATAAGTTTAAGATTTCTTTGGCAGGTAAAACTAATTGCTCTCCCACAGGGGTAAGATCTGCACCATTACGCCCCCGATTAAACAAAATTACTCCCAACTCTGCTTCTAAAGTGGCGATCGCATGACTAACTGCTGACTGGGAAATTTCTAAGTGTAAAGCAGCCTCGCTAAAGTTCCGATAATTGGCTACCTCCACCAGTATTCGTAGCTGTGAAATTTTTAGTTTATACGGATCGATTGCACTCATAAATAATTTTATTACAAGCTACCCGAAGAGCAGATATTTAACTATTAATTTTATTCATACTTACCATGCCTAGCTTATTTTGTAGATTAAATACCCAAGAGCTACAGTTAATTTATAGCAAACAAAGGTGCTAAAAATCTTTTTCTTTATTGTTTATAACTGTGGAAATTAATCATGAAAGTAATTAATTTTATGACCAATTTTTGGCAAAAAATTGAAAATAGCTTAGTAAAATCTAATCACGAACCCCAAGTCAGACAAAAACGAGATCGCTTTGGCAATCAATATTGGCAGGCATACGATTTTTATACTAACAAATCATATACTTTTGGTTCTGAGCAAGATGTTAAAGTTTGGATTGAAAATCGCTATCATTGTTTTTAGCTAGATCTTAGCAAGATTCAAATAATTTAAATAGGTGCAAACAAGAAGTCTAATATCAAGTCCGCTTAATTACTTCTAATAAAATCTTTGCCCCGAACTATGCGGGATAAACGTCTTAGCGTCTTGGCGCGAGTTTTAATTGGAATTGTTTAAACGGACTTCATATGACCAGTATTTTTAGTGCCGATGAATCATGGTTGCGCTTGATTGATCGGTAGCCAATACTAATACTTCGCTCAAATTAACATGAGCTGGACGAGTCGCACAAAAAACGACAATTTCGGCAATATCATCAGGAGTTAAAGGATTCATTCCCTGATAAACTTTAGCTGCTTTCTCAGTATCTCCTCGAAACCGCACTTTACTAAAATCTGTTTCGACAGAACCAGGATCGACACAACTTACCCGAATGGGAGTACCCAACAAATCCATTTTTAACCCTTGCGATAAAGCTCTTACGGCTGCTTTGGTAGCACAATAAACATTGCCTCCAGGATAAGCTTGATGTCCTGCAATTGAACCAATATTAATAATATGTCCTTGATTGCGTTCCACCATCCCAGGTAAAAGCGATCGCGTCACATATAACAAACCTTTGACATTAGTATCGATCATCTCTTCCCAATTTTGGATATCTCCCGATTGCAGCTTGTCCAAACCACGGCTTAATCCTGCATTATTGACCAAAATATCGATATTTCGCCAAGATTCGGGCAAAGAATCCATCGACTTGGCTACCCCATGGCGATCGCTGACATCCATTTCTAATAAATATATTTGGCTTTGATAAGCTTGCTTTATTTCTGTGGCGACTTCCTCTAACTTATCCCGACGACGTGCAGCTAAAATCAACGATGCACCTTCTTTGGCAAACATCTTAGCGCAAGATGCACCAATACCACTACTCGCCCCAGTAATGACGACAATTTGCTCTTGAATTGAAACCATATTCATTTAGTGAAAAATGCTACATCTTCAGAGTAGGTTTTTTTGTAGATTAATAACCACGTTAATATCGATACTATAATTTTGTGTTTTCCGACTAAAAAAAGCGATCGCTCACTGTAATTTTTACTTGCTCACTTTGCCACAAAATATCGCAGCTTAGTAGAATATATGTTCTATAGTTATGCTGTAAGAGTCAAAAGTTATTAATGGCAGAAATAAACAACTTACCTCCAACTAGTATTGAGGCGGAAGAAGCGATCCTGGGGGGAATTCTGTTCGATCCCGAAGCGATTACCAGGGTAGGAGAATTAGTCGTTAAAGATGCTTTCTACGTTAAAGCGCATCAAGAGATTTATTACGCCGCCTTATGTCTCAATGCCAAAGGTAAACCAACGGATTTTATTTCTGTTAGTACATATTTAAGCGATCGCAATTTATTAGAACAGGTGGGTGGGACAACCAAGTTGGCACAGTTGCTTAACCGTACGGTGTCGGCGGTTAATGTGGATCGCTATGCCAACCTGATCATGGAAAAGTATGTCCGTCGTCAGTTGATTACATCAGGACATGAAATTGTCGATCTCGGCTACGATAACACCTCGGAATTGGAAGTTGTCTTAGATGCAGCGGAACAGAAGATCTTTCGTCTCACTCAAGAACGTCCTCAAGAAGGTTTAGTTCCCATCGCGGAAACTTTGGTGAACACGTTTAATACGATTGAAGAACTACATCAAGAAACGGCTTTACCTGGGATTCCTTCTGGTTATTATGATTTAGATGCGATGACTAGTGGTTTTAGTCGTTCTGACTTAATCATTATTGCAGGTAGACCATCAATGGGAAAAACGGCGTTTTCCTTATGTGTCGCTTCTAATATTGCCAGGGATTCTAAATTACCCATTGCTGTATTTAGTCTAGAGATGTCGCGAGAACAGCTAACCCAAAGATTGCTATCTGGTGAGGCGAGGATTCCTAGTAACCGTCTGCGTTCAGGGAGAATTGCGCAAAACGAGTTTGGACAGCTAATTGATGGAGTAGAAAGACTTTCCGAACTACCAATTTATATTGACGATACTGCTAACTTAACAGTGATGCAAATGCGATCGCAAGTACGCCGTCTGCAAGCACAGCAACCAGTTCCTCTGGGTTTAGTGATGATTGATTATCTTCAGTTAATGGAAGGGGGAGATAATGACAACCGCGTACAGCAGCTTTCTAAAATGACGCGGAGTTTAAAAGGTTTAGCTAGAGAGTTAAATGTGCCGATTGTGGCATTATCTCAGTTAAGTCGAGGAGTAGAACAAAGAACTAATAAACGCCCCATGCTGTCTGACTTACGGGAGTCGGGATCGATTGAGCAAGACGCGGATTTAGTCATGATGATTTATCGTGATGAATATTATAATCCTGATACTCCAGACCGAGGTATTACAGAAGTAAGTATTGTTAAACATCGTAATGGCCCTGTGGGAACGATTAAGCTGTTGTTTAATGCCGAATTAACTAAGTTTGAAAGTTTAGCGCAACCTGGCAAATATTAACCAGAAATAGAATTGAATCTAGCAGTCCTATTTGATTCATGAAACTACATTGATTGGTTTTTAGGTAGTCCTAAAGGATACCGCTTCGCATATAGGTAGTAGAAATTGCTCATTTCATTTAGGATTGCTATATGACTTAATAGATTGCATCAATAGCAAAAACCCCTGACTTCAAGCATTTTGATGGTCAGAGGATTAATTAAGTAATCTTGGTAAGATTATGATTAAACTAAGATTACAAGATACCCAACTGTTTTAAAACACCGTGTCCAGTATTCATTTCAACGATAATTGCCGTAACAAAACCAATCATTGCTAAACGACCATTCCAAATCTCTGCATAGTTAGTAAAGCCAAATTTGCCTTCTTTTTTGTCCACGATTACAGTTATCTCCTTATTGTATGGTTTACCTATGTCAAGTATTCTTAATATAGCGTAACTTTATCACATATTTTGCTTTCATCTGACCATAATTTAAATAGAAACCCCATTCGTAAAATTTCTATTTTTAGTTAAAGCGATCATCATGGGTATCATCACGACGAGATTATAGAAAAAATGTAGTTCAAGTCTAGGGAAAAAAGCTCCACCAATGCTAGTTCTATTTGCCATTGCTACGCCCCCCAACGCTTGGATAAGCAATAACAAGTGTTCCAAGTGATGAAACTGTTGCAGGTAAATAGTAGTGACCCACCAACGAGTTTTAACTTGACGTTGAAGCTGATACAATCCAATTAGCATGAAAAGCGCATAGCCGTAATGCAACCACTCCGAATGCATTAGCGCTGGTTGCCATAATCCCAAAAACCCCAAACACAAGGGACGTGACCAACCAAGCACGTATAACTCATAAATTTGCGCTAAATGCTCCACAAAATGAGCAATACAGATACCAATAAAGATTTTCATTTCAAGTTACCACGATGCAGGATTACAGCGCTAGGCAGAGTATTAGCAGTCGCATCATCTAACTGCAAAAATTGCACGCTACCATAGCCAGCTTTGCTTAAGTTATCCGTGGATCTGTAGCTATCGTCAACACTTGAATAAATGCCGAATTCACGATGTCCTTTTGGCCGAGCTTGCCAATGAATTAACTTAAAGTCCCCTGTAAGCTTGAACTTATCGATAATTGGTTGAAAATCAAGTATTAATTCAGAGTTTTCAACTCCTTGCGTATTTACCTTGAATTTAGCGTTTGTTATATGCTGTATAGTTTTCATTGTTCTGGCATTGCCTCAAAAATATCATCGGCAGCTGCTTCTAACTTTTGCTCAGACTGATCTAATTGCCGCTTAAATTCTTGTCGTTTGGGATTGTTTAACGGCAACAGGTCAACACTACGTTCTAATGTGTCCGACACTTTTTGCACATCAGCGATCGCGTTTCCAGTTTTTAGCTTGTAGCTAGCTAGCTCTAGTTCAAACTCTTTAGTTTTTGATAAGTTCCAGCTCATACCTAAAGACATGATTACAAGCGCTATGCCTACACAGTTCCAAAAAGTACCCGTCGGTGAACTATTTACGCGAACCATCTTGCTATATCTCCGCGAAAATCAACATGAACAAAGCCTCTATATCGACCTAAGCCACCATACATATGTACTCGATCGAGAAATTTGTAGATAGCTGACGGTGATAAATAATCACTTGAAATGTCTACGGCATCGCCAAACAAATGCCGCGAATCTTTCACCCCGCCGACTCGACTATTAATATGCTGCGGACGATACCAGCTATGAACCTTGATGGGACGATTGCCAAGCAGCGCTCGAAACTCATCTAGACGATTAGCTGTAGCAATAATATTTTCTTCAATCTCTTTACCAGTTTTGACTAACTTGTTCGAGATAATCAAGTCTTGCAATGTCCGTGCGCAGTTATCTGTCGCTTCACCCCAAGTAAAGTGAGAGCCTGAATAAATAGGAGTTGAACTAATTACTTTTTTGCCTGATGGAGTCAGCATTAATCAAAAATCCTTGGAGTAAGCTAAATGTGCGGGTTTGAGATAAATCAGCAGCAAGCCTATCGCCGAACGAGCAGCAGTAAGTCTTACAGCAACGGCGTTGTTAACTAGTACTGTGGGAAAGGTTTTTGGTGTTTGATTGCGCAAAAGTGTCTCAGTAAAAAAAACAACGCCCTGATCGTCGAGAATCTCAATTTTGAGTTCACTATCTTGTGGGGAAGATATATAACAGCTATTAATTGCCCAAAAACCTTGAAGATCGGCAAAATTAACAACTTTTGGACTATTAATAGCCAGTCCAAAAACTCTTCTTAAAGCAAAAATATCAACGTTGCCAGCTGATAAATTAACGTTATTTTCGTCGCTAAAAACTTGATATTTAGCACCTGATACGGTGATTACATTAGGCTGCATTAAATAATTCCTAATATGTTTAATTGAATAAAATCGATTCCTGAGACGCTAGCAGGTACGACAGGCACGCCAAGATTAAGGTAGGTTAAAATCAAATCGACTTTAGTATTTAGTTGATTTAACTGATTGTTGAGCAAGCATAAATTGCAATCAGGTTTAACAATTACGGCATAAAGATAAGTAGTATCTGAAGCTAAAAACAGCAATGCCATTTCTAGATCTGTGTTTTGATACTCCAAAGGAATTAAATTAGCCGTTTCAGTATCGGTAACATTGAGCAAAATTGCTTGTGATTCAATTTTTCCTAGGGGAATATTGCGCGTTGTCTCGCCTAAAATTCCTGGCAAATAAACCTGTAAAAAAACATCAATTTCTAACTCAGCGTTTAACAAAGGAGCTTCAATAAAAAAGACCGAAGCTTCAGTAAACCTTGAAGATAGATTCGCGCCACTGGGATCTAAATTGCCACTAAATACTATTTGTGTAGACATATGCGCTTAATCTTTCCCCGTTGTATTCGCCACAAATTACCTGCGGTTGCGCCAAAATTTCTTGAACATGCTCAATCAGTAAAGGATCGCTTGGACGATAGGGAATTTTAGCAATCAACTCACGAGTGCCTACATAAGCCAAAACATGCCGTAGACCAGCGCTAGTACCCGTTACTTTTTCACTCATATTTACCACTCGCGCCAAAAATAAAGCCGTGGTTGGAGTATCTTCGGTCAAGCCATCTGAATTTAAATAGCTACGGTGACGTTTAATCGATTGACGACCGCGATCGTCATCATAGAGAAACTTGTAGGAGATGTATTTTCTAGACGGCATTATCTAAGATCTTCCTCAAGCGACCGTATTTAAGTCTTTCACCGATAAATTCCCAGGCAACAATCTCCAACGAATTGGTAAGTTGCCCTGCTAGTTGTTCAGAAAAAGGTACGGGATAATTAATCAAAAACTGCGCCCCATCACGCAACCACAGTGCTAGTTTTCTCGGCGTTAAACCCGCAACAGCACAAGGGTTAGAGATTTCAATCAAATCGTTTAAGACTTGATTGGGCAACAAATCAAGGGGATTAATCTCGGTTGCCACGTCATTGATTTGATCGATAGATAGAGCAAACATGGGATATACCCTATCTAAATCTGTTCGATAAGAAAGCCATACCAAAGCCATATCTAAGGCAAGAGCTTGTGATAGCGAGCATAGCTTTCGCCTTGATAGCCGATACAGTAAAGACCGTTTAGAGCAGCAGCAGCTTGACCACAAGACAAGATCGATGCAGCTTCAGCGTCTTTGACGGGTAATTCGGTAGTTTCAGTCTGACGAGCAGTAGCAGTGCCGACGGCAAAAGTCATCAAATAGCGTCTGTGTTTGCGTGGGTTACGGCGACCTTTACCCCGACAAGCTAGCGCGTCAACAAAAGGCCCGACACAGCCATTCCAAGCAGCCTGTAACTGTGAAGATGCTGCTGTCTCTAAATCGCTAATAGCTTTTACTGGCTGAAATACGACAGATGAACCTAATACACCTGATGTAGCATCGGTCTCATAGCTAATATTGCCAGCGTGATAATATTGCTTACCGCCTGTAGTAGGAATGTGAGAAACAGCAAAATCATTGCCATAATTCAATCCCAGCTCATCAGCTAGATCGGGAAAATATTCACCGATTAGCTTGATACAAACAACATCAGAGCCAGCAGCATTTAAAATGCCACGAATAACGACAGCTGCGTTAAGCAAATTAGCTCTACTGCTTACAGGTACACTCATTGAGTTGCCGTTAGAGCGGATAAACTCAAGTTTACGCAAATCGGCATTAGAGGCATCAGAGCAGGGAATCGGGTCGCCAACAGCAGATAATGGTTGAGCGCCAATGTTAGTAAGAATTGTAGTGATTTCAGTTTGAGGCACATCAGGAGGTAAGACAAAGCGTCCATTAGCTGCGATGTCCGTGCCGATATCCATCAAATAACCTGTGCCAGAATCGGGAACAAAACGCACAGGAACAACTGTTTTAGGCATACCAATAAAAATTTCTGTAATGTATGCCCAAACTAACCTCAAGCCTTGTTTTGACCCAAACAAATCGGTGGTTGACCCTTAAGGGTCAACCACCCGTGTCTACTGTTCGACATCTCCCAGTAATTGCTCGATTCCCAAGTAATCTAATAGCTCTTGTTTACACAAGGGATTACAAGTGACCCACCAGACATGATGGCGGCGAAAAGCGATTAAATATTTGAGTTTGATCAAGCGATAGCCAACATCAATGGTGATAAAGTTAGCTCTACACAAGTCAGTTAGTTTTACTATTTTCACGCTGTCTCGATCTTCAAATCTCGACAGTGGGCGCGTACTGTTAAGCGTATTACCTTGAAACGCCGAGCCTGATAGCTTCAAACAGGGTTCAATTAATGGTTTATTCATCTATTGGAGGGACATATTTGACGTGACAAATTGCCTGACCATCGGGATTAATCGACTCGATAAAAGCGCGATAGGGACGGGTATCAATGGTTTGGATATCTGTACGAGGATACTTTTGCTTGGGATAGCGACGATTTTTTTCTGTGCCAACGGTTAAACTCAGTACAAAGTCAAAAAAAGTATCAGCAGCAACTTGGGACGCAAACCAACCCGATACTCTAGCTCTGTATTCGTTTAATTCCAGTTCAGCGTATTGATTGCCCTGTTGCCAAACTAGGTTTTCAAAATCAATTTTCCAGTCGTAAGTTTCTTTTGCTCCTGGTATTTGTATTTGTCTGTAGTTACTACCACGACTACGTTTAGGGTAGTTATCAAGTGTGACAAAATGCAAGATTAATACTTTGCCTTCAACGTTGGTCACATATTTAGGAGAGGCGACGATACTAACTACCTCAGTTGGTTCTAATTTACACTGTGCGAGTTGAATTGCTGCGCGAGCTGCATAAGCTTCGAGTTCGGCTGCTTCAGTGCCTTTGATAACTGCTACGGTA
Organism: Pleurocapsa minor HA4230-MV1; assembly: GCA_019359095.1. Lineage (NCBI taxonomy): Bacteria > Bacillati > Cyanobacteriota > Cyanophyceae > Pleurocapsales > Pleurocapsaceae > Pleurocapsa > Pleurocapsa minor. The sequence continues at coordinate 39,680 of JAHHHZ010000023.1, forward strand.
ACAATTTCTGATTCTGCTACGCCTTCATTGCAGGTTATTCGTTCTACATTAATTGGTGCAAATTCCATAATTTCAGTGCTTGAAATGCTAGTACATTGTCCGACGGTAAGTAATGCGGTTAACTCCGAGTTTTTGTAACTTAATTCGATGCCACAGCCGTTATACTCAATACCTCCACCACCATCTCGTCCATCAACACCATCTCGTCCATCAACACCATCTCGTCCATCAACACCATCTCGTCCGTCAACACCATCTCGTCCGTCAACACCATCTCGTCCGTCAACACCATTTTGTCCGTCAGCACCATCTTGTCCGTCAGCACCATTTTGTCCGTCAGCACCATCTTGTCCGTCAGCACCACTAAACCCGCGTAATCCCCTCTCTCCATCTTGACCTTGTATCGTATTGGGTAAAGGAAGTAATATTGTTGCCGTGTCTTGGCTTTTGCCATCAGCTACAGTTAAGTACAAATAGTCACTACTGTAACTACCATCAATAGCTAGATTTGAATCTGATTCTTGGTAATTATGAGCTTGAGTAAAATCTGAATTTATATGCGCTTCTAATTCAATTTCAAATTGAGCAATAATTTCGGCTTTTATACGGGCGATAATAATTGGAATATAAAGATCAATATCAAAATCAGGTTTAGGTAAAGTAATTGTTTCGCTGTCATTTTTAGAACCTACAGCTACAAATACTTTGAGGTCTCGATCGGAGCTAGCAGCTAGACTAACTGTCACTTCAGGTTCTGGCAGCTTAATTGTCTCGCTGTCATTTTTTGAGCCAACCGCTACAAAGACTTTGAGGTCTCGATCGGAGCTAGCAGCTAGACTAACCGTCACTTCAGGCTCTTCATAGTTATGCGCTTCGGGAATATCTTGCTGTGTATGCGCTTCAAACGATGCCTGTAATAGTTCTATTGCTTGCTCTAAAGCACTAAGGCGATTTTCAAGTTCTTCGCATTTAGCGGCGGTGCAAAGGTTATCACAATTCATGAATTCCCTCCTCCTAAAGGATTAGCTAACGCGTCACAATAATCAGAGGCGGGTATCGATTGAACGCTTACACCATAGTCGTTGTAGCAACAAATATGATCGTCACATTCAATCGGACAAGTGCCATCAGGGCAAGATTGACAATTATTACAGTCACAAATTACTTGATATTCAGGTGGAGGACAACCAGGGTATGAACAAATTTGAGCTACAAAGCTATCAAATGGCGTGGCGTTAGGATATATAGCTTGTCCAGACGGTGGAATAACATAAATAGCGTTGTTGTAGATATTTAGGCATTCAGCAGGAATTTGATCGGCTTGAACTATTGGAGCAGGCACACCGGGCAATTTATAAGCGCTGTATTGATAAGGAACTACCTCAACTTTTTCTAAATAAGGTAGTTTTTTGATTTCAATTGAATGCCTGACATCACTCAGCTTGCAGGGTATTTTTTCAACTTTAGGGCAGACGGCGCGCGTTTCTTGATGAACTATTTGTCCTTTTTTGGTGATGGTAAAAGTACAATCACCACAATCATCAGGTTGACGATCAACTCGAATAATATCTATTTCTACTAAATCTAATCTCCTGCCATGTTCAGGAGAAGAAACGTTAATACAACTACCAAATCTATTGAAAATTTGTCCAGCGCTGTTTACTAAATTTTTAGCAAAATAGGTGGCAGAATTAATAGGACGGATTGAACGAAACTCCCCTGTAGTTAAAGGAATAACCCATTCATTGTCTGATTTTACTTGCGGTGTGTAGTTAAGTACTTGACTACCAATTACTGCTTGTGCTGTTCTCCAATAGCCAATTTGACCACAGGTAGCTGTGTTGAGAGAAACATACTGACCAAAAACGTGATACAACACAGGGCATTTGCCTTTTGGTTGATTAACTGTGTAATCATCACCAATAATTTCTTGCCAAATTTCTCCAGGGTAACGCCAGCGAACTTTGGGTGGTTCATATTTTTGATAAACCACCTCAGCACAACTTGAGGGTATACAGTGCCAATTACCCATTAGGCTAAATTATCTGGATCTAAAGTTACGCCCAACGAATCGTTTTGATAAGCGGTCGCTACTAGCTGATAGCCAAACTGTGCAACGCTGTTGCGAGTAAACGATCGCTTGCCTTGGTTAGTTACATAGAGTTTGACCGTCTCATCGTTATTGTCGGCTGCTTGAGTAGCTTGAGATTTTAACAGTAATGCCCACAGAATCTTACTAGCGTATTGGTCTTTATTGGCTGTGGTCATTGCCGATACATTTAAGCCAACATCAACCCCGCTAATCGTTATGCTTGCTAGATCGTTGAGGTTGATTGAGAGAATTTTAGTCGTCTCGTTAAAAGCAACGCTTGTGCCGAATCTTTGAGCCAGAGTTAAATCAGCCATAAGTAGAAAAAAGATTAATTTTTCCTACTATTCCCAATTCAACTAACAATTATTGGTTCTGGTTCTACATAGAACAAGTACCTTTACTGATGTCGATAAGCATTGCTACAGGTACTATTGAGCGAATTATATTTACTCTTTATTGGTTGCTAGTACTGGAATTGTAGATATTTGAATACAATTCCAGTACCTCTTTTTAAAGATGAAAAATCACGGCAAAGGTCAAGCGGCTATCTGGACACCGCAAATTATTCGTCAAATGCGATCGCGGTTTAAATCTCCGACTCAAAGATTGATTTTTGAAATTTCGCTATTTACTGGCGAACGAATGGGCGCGATTGTCCAGTTAAAAGCGAGTGATGTTTATGATAAAAACGGTCAAGTACTTGAATTCATTACTTTTGCTAGCTCAACCAGAAAAAGCACAAAACACGGTGCAGCTGCTACTCGTCAAGTGGCAGTCCATCCTGACTTGAAGTTTTATCTTGAAACCTATACACCACAAGGCGTAGGCTATTTATTCAAGAGCGATAGTGAGATCGGGCATATCAGTTTACGCGCGGTTGATAAGTATTGGAGAGCTATTTTTGATGAACTTGGTTTATCTGGTTACTCAACTCATTCTTCGCGCCGTTGGGTGATTAATAGCTTGAGAAAGTCAGGGATTGAAATTGTCACTATTGCTGAAACCATGGGCATGAACATTCAGACCGTGAGACATTATCTCGATAACGATCCGCGTGAATGCAAGCGAGCGATCGCCACTTTAACTATTTAGCTATGAGCAAATTGAACGCACAAGAAATAGGCATCTTTAACCGCGAGCAAATCAAAGATTATTTTGCATCAAACCCAGATTGGATTAGTGCCGTCGCTTTATCTGGGCTGATCGATCTACACGTCAATGTAATTCATGCTCATTGCCGATACTTGGTTAAGGTCGGCTACTTAGAATTCGGATTAATCAGATTAGCAATTCCAAACAATAGCGCGAGGCAAATCATTCACTATCGACTAGCTTCCATTAAAAGTTCTCACTGCTGCTAGTACCTCTGATAATTCTGCACCACGGTCAATCATTGCCTGTAAAACATTGGCTCGGTAATTTGCCAGCTCAGCGATCGTGCTGCCTCCACGAAGATGAATATGTTTTTTCCGATTGCCTAACTGGTAGCTGACACGATAGTATTCTGTCGCTCGTTTACCAGGACTGTATTTGTTGACACTGACTGATGGTTCTTTCTTACCTTGTCTAAGATAGCGTTCTATAGCTTGTTTTTTAGCGTCGCTACGGGTATTTTGTAGCGACACAGGATCGCTGTCGCTACAGAGTCCAGAAATAATCAATTGCTCTGACATACGCTTGCTCCGATATTTGTATTTATCCTAGGCACGCAAACACGTATAAATCAATGGTTCAAATTGGTAGTGTACCCCCCGAACGCATCAAGTTTCTATGGATGATTGATTCATAGACAGTATCGCCCCCATACTTGTCTTTGACTTGCTCACGTAGCAATCTGCCATATTCTGCCCATTCGGCTTTAGAGTTAAACCGTGGTAATTCAGGTTCAAAAAATGGGTCAAAAGCTAAATGCCATCCTTTTTTGAGGCAATCCATGATAAAACCATGTGGCTTGGGGATCTCTTTAGAACCATTACGGTAGAGTAACAATTGGATAGCATCAACTACCTCATCAACTTTTCGGTTTGCCAGACGATAAATGCGGTTTAAAGCGTCTCGGTCAAACTTTAAGTTAATTTGTCTAAGTAAGCTATCTATCTTAGATATATCTTGCTGCTGCTGCTCATACACACGTTTTTTGTGTTCATCGCTGTACATGGGATCTCCCGTTTTTAGTTTGGGAATCGACGCGCATTTTGCGCTTTGAATTTTCTCAACAAAAGCTAGCGGTCTAACACGAATTTTGTAAACCCAAGGATTATATCTTTTGAGAATAGTGACCATGCCTTGAGTTTTATCATCGAGTTGAGCGATCGCGGTCGTGATGGTCTTACGATGAAATTCACCCCGCGCTCTGACTTTACCAATCCAACGGTTTGTTACCCTAAGATCGATCTCAACTTCAGTTGGTTCATTTAGCTTTCCTTTACGCAATATGTCACGTAAAACGTATCCTTGTGATTCGCTCAAATTGCATGCTAGAGCGAATTTGTCATGTTTTTTTGTCCAGGTCATGATTAGAATGTATTTAATTACATTGAATTGGTTAAGCGAGTAAAGCAGTAATCTTTACTCGCTAATTTTTTGACTAATACTTATCGGAAAAATCGTCGGGAAGCTCATCAACTTTTTCAATCTTCAGTTGCTTGCATAACAATTTAAGCTGTATCAAATTTGGTCTAGTTTCGGTTTTACCTAAAATCCATCTTTGATAAGTTTTTAGTGGTATTTTGCAAGCTTCGGCAAACTCTTTCTGATTAAGATTAGTTCGCTCGATCCTGAGAGCTTCAATCATTGATTCACTTTGCTTTAACTTTCGATCTCCATGCTTCATTTTACATAAAAAAAGTCAAGTTGACTTTTTCTTTTAAAAAGGTCATAATGACTTTTAGATAGACAACAAAAAACACCAAGTGCCACAGAACGGTAATTTTGAAACACTTGATGCCTTTAATTGTCTCTTATGATTGCCCGATGAATATCGGTGTGAGTCCTGTAGGTGCAAATCCTACCTAGCGGAACTGGTAAAGCCAGTTAACGAGGCATTAGTAAGGCGGCTTTTGAGAAAGAATACTCTTACTCAAAACGCGCCGTATCTCTTAGCAGCGTGGTTAGTGACCACGGGTATGAGTACTAGCAATTAACCATGTACCACTGAAAATTAAATCAAACCTATGTGCAACATCGATCGTGGAGCAGAAGCTCAAATTTTAACTATGGGGTTAAACCTAATCACCAAGGCGATAGAAGCCAGCGTGAAGGAAAATAACCATATACAGTCAACCGATGTACTAGCGACCGCTACTACAGCATATCAGCAAGGCAAAATTACCAAAAGTCAGTTTATGGCAGTAATTAATGCTCTAGATGAACAAGCTAGCTCTACCAAAGCTCACGACCAGCCAAGCTGGATCAGCGAATACATTGAAGCTAACCATTATCTGAATCAATATCGTTAGTAAATTTTAAAGTTATGCCTATTCTAGATATGGCATATTTTTGAAGACTTTTATTTTATGAATTAACCAAAATATGAAATATAAGACAATAACTTACCAGCGAGTTAAAAACTTGGGTAACTATGAATCAGAACGCCTTGAGCTATCGGTAGAACTAGATGAGGATGATGATGAAGAAGTGGCGATCGCATCACTAAAATCTAAAGTAGAACAAGCTTTGGGTATTGAATTTGACCAACCACCTTTTTAAACCATGAGTGAAATTATTTACGATTTACATGAGTTGAGATCTCAAAATATACCACCAGAAAGCCTTACTGATTGGATGGCGTTTGTTACTGCCACAAATACTCGTAGTGCATACTGGTTAATGCGCTCATTTATTGATACTTATGGCATTGAAACATTTTGGGCATATAAAGATCAACAGATGAAGCAAAAATATGGCGTAGTTTTAAGCTCATCTCAAAAAATAGAATATATAAACAACATGAGGAATTCGGAAAATAGTTTTGTTAATGATTGAACCAAAATATCAGATCGGCGATCGCATTGCCGATAGTCCCTTTACCGTCTGTGGTTCACTCACTTTAAGTAACGGTACACATCGCTATTTTATTCAGGTAGCCGATTCAGACAATACTTTTGTTGGTACTGAAGATGATATTGAGCAAGCAATTGTTTTAGTCAAGAATGAAGTTAACCGCCTGATGAGTATCGCTTTGGAACAGCGATCGAAACTTTAGTAATTACTATAGTCGCGGGATAGTTCCAACCTATCCTGTATGGGATGTATTGCGCTTTTAAATAGAAATAAGCCTTTGTGCTTTCATGCTTCACAAGCCAAAATTCCCATGACAAAACGCTGATCAACGTGCTTACAGAGAGAAAAAGGATAATTCCTTTGGGTGTTTCACAAGCCGATCAACGTTCTACGGCGCGTTTTATGAATGAATACTCATACATAAAAGATGCCTTAATTACCTACACCCATTATATGTTTAATCGAATAATTGGCTTAGATGTCGGTCGCGGATCGGCTGTTTTGTGCTGCTTACACGAATTCCCCACGAATATTCAAAAGCACTATCGCGAATTGAAAAATACCAAACAATTTTACAAAATAGATTGCTCGCGTGTAGGGGTAGATAAATTATTATCTCTTGAGCCAACGGGCATAGTCTTAGAGCCAACGGGACATTGGTATAGCCAATTCTGGGTAACAGTCGCCGATAAATATGGCATTCCTATTTATTGGATTGGGCATAACGATCTCGAAAAAGTTCGTGGTAGCTATGGTTTTACTAATAAACGCGATGAAGAAGACGCTCTCTGTCTTGCTGCTTCGTATTTTGACGATCGCTTTATCGATATTCACGGTCAAAAGCGTTTTCTTAATTTAATTCAATCGGTAGCTATTACTAGATTACGCGAGTTATTTCATGAGAAGGAACAGCTACAGAAACTTAGATCGGGGTTAATTTCTCAGCTGCGACAAAGACTAAGTTACGAGTTTCCAGAAGCAGCGCGCCACACTATGAACATTAGTGATCAAAGAAGTTACACGCCAATTATTTATTGGCTAGCTTTTAACCACTCCAACACACGCTATGACAACAAGTACAAACTATCTATTGCACCAGAATTAGGGATAGAAATATCCACCTACACGCGCTCTCACGCAAAAATAATTGTGGGTTTAGAGATGCGAATCGGGGTGATCCTCGAAACGATTACCGAAGAAATAAGTCAGAAAGAATTCGATGATTATAATGCCGTGTTTGACCGATTTAACTTTGGTCTAAACGTTAGGACATTACTGCTATTTAATTTGTACCCGTTTGAGAAATTTCTAGTAGCAGGCAAACCGTGGGTGGAATACGAACGCAAATCGGGTAAATTACAAAAGCGCGATCGCTCTTTACGTAAGTTTCAAGCTTTTATGGGACTATCCTATAGCTACAAACAATCAGGGGATAAGGTTAAACGTAAGTTTCACGGCAATTCCATGATTCGTTCCCATCTTTATATCTGGGCGGTTTGTGTGCTTTCTCGAACCAAAAATATCAAACACAATCAACTGACTCAAGAATTAAGCGATCGCTATACTGAATTAAGGAAATCAGTCAAGGGTAAAGACGCGCTAACTAGAATTCTATTTAAATTAACTCGAATGCTGTTTTACGAGCTTCTCAAGCAGATTAATCAAGTTAGAATAGATTAGAGAGAAGTATGACAGACTGCCTGTGATTATCACTGAAACTTTAGACTTATTGGAATGGCAACGTTTATGCCAGAATTTAGCCACCTTTGCAGCAACTAAGTTAGGTGTGGTGGCAGCGCGTCATTTGAGATTACCTGACACCCAGGCGCAAAGTGAAAGTTTACTGGCTCAAACTAAAGAGATTTACAACTTAGAACAGCAGCTAGATTCTGGTTGGACTTTTAAAGGAATTAAAGATGTCGGCGCGTCTTTAGAAAGATCGGCGATTGGGGGTATTTTATCCGCTCAGGAATTGCTGGATATAGCGAGTACCCTAGCAGGAATGCGTTATCTGCGACGTTTGATTGATGCTAACGAAGAGTTAGTAACTTTATCTGAGTTAGTAGCTGATGTACGTACCTATCCTGAAATTGAGCAAGAAATCCATCATTGTATTGACGATCGCGCTGAAATAACCGATCGCGCTAACCCAAAATTAGCAGGTATTCGGAGTGAGATTAAAAATCTGCGGAGTCGGATTTATACAGTACTGCAAGGCATTATGCAGCGTAACTCCACAGCCATCCAGGAAGCGGTAATTACTCAACGGGGCGATCGCTTTGTCCTATCTGTCAAACCTGGTCAAAAGGAGACGATTAAGGGGATTGTTCACGATGTTTCGAGTACGGGTTCAACTTATTATATTGAGCCAAATGTGATTATTCACTTGGGTAATCAGCTACGGCAAAAAGAGCGCCAGGAACAGCGGGAAGAAGAGATTATTTTAAAAGGGCTGTCAGATAAGGTGGCAGGTGTACAGGAAGATTTAGAAAGAGTCTTGATTGCTGCCACGATCTTAGATTTAGCCACGGCGAGGGCGCGTTATGGTTTGTGGTTAGAGGCAAATCCGCCTCGGTTTATCGATCCAGAACAAGAGGACACTACCCTACGTCGTTTACGTCATCCCCTGTTGGTTTGGCAACAACAGCATGAACAAGGAACAGCAGTAGTACCAATTGATGTCTTAGTCAAACCAGAAACTAAGGTGGTAGCTATAACAGGGCCGAATACGGGAGGCAAAACCGTTACCCTGAAGACAATGGGGTTGGCTGCGTTAATGGCAAAAGCAGGTATGTTTGTTCCCGCGCAAGTACCTGTAGAATTACCCTGGTTTGATGTAGTTTTGGCTGATATTGGCGATGAACAGTCTTTACAACAAAGCTTATCGACTTTTTCTGGACATATTCGTCGTATTAGTCGAATTATTCAAGCTTTACAAGGTAATAATGGTAATTCTTTGATTCTTTTAGATGAAGTGGGTGCAGGAACAGATCCCGCCGAAGGAAGTGCCTTGGCGATCGCATTATTGAAATATCTCGCCGAACATGGTTTATTAACTATTGCCACTACCCATTATGGAGAATTAAAGGCTCTCAAGTATCAGGATGCTAGATTTGAGAATGCTTCCGTAGAGTTTGATGATAGTACTCTCCAACCAACCTATAGGCTGCTATGGGGAATCCCTGGGCGCTCTAATGCTTTAACTATTGCTCAACGCCTCGGCTTAAATACAGAAATTATTCAAGAAGCGCAGTCTTTGGTTGGCACAGGCTCGGCAGAAGACGTAAATCAGGTAATTGCTGCCTTAGAAGCTCAAAGGAGAGAACAAGAAGCCAAAGCTAATGAAGCGGGTAAGCTACTAGAACAAACAGAGCGTTTTTATGCAGAAGTGTCGGCTAAAGCCTCTTTATTACAAGAACGAGAACAGTCCTTAAAAGTATATCAGGAACAAGCGGTACAGGATGCGATCGCCCAAGCCAAAAAAGAGGTAGCCAGCGTTATTCGTCGGCTACAGCAGGGAGAGCAAACCATGCAAAAAACCCAGCAGGCGACAGAAGCCTTAGATCTCATCACTAGCCAGGAATTAGCTAAAACTCAGACACCACAAGCAGCTAAACCCAGCTATAAACCCAAGGTAGGCGAAAAAATTAGAATTCCCCGCCTCAATCAAACGGCAGAGGTATTGAGTATTGATGAAGAGACAGAACAACTAACTGTACGCTTTGGCATGATGAAAATGAATGTCGCCATGCTAGAAATTGAATCTCTCAGTGGACAAAAAGCCGATCTCAAACCAAAAGAGACCAAGAAAAAACCTCTAACCGAAACTCAACGCCAAAAAACGCCAGTGTTAGTCAGGACATCGAGAAATACCCTAGATATTCGTGGTCAAAGGGTAGATAATGCCGAAATTGAGGTAGATAATGCGATCGCCAAAGCTATTGAAGCAGGAGTACTGTGGATCATTCATGGTAAAGGTACAGGACGTTTACGCCAGGGTGTACATGAATATCTCCAGCGTCATCCCCAGGTAGAGAAATTTGAACTTGCATCTCAGAAAGAAGGTGGTGCAGGCGTAACTTTGGTCTATCTAAAATAGAAAAAGCCAGCTTATCGATAGAAGATATCTAAACCATCGATCGCGATCGGGTGAAATGTAGTCATGGAATAGCTCCTGGTTTATGGAGGTAAAATTGAAGTGTTGGTGTGAATGAGTATTGAACGATTAAATGCGCTGCCACACCAACTCGAAAACTGTTTCAACACCATCATTTAACGCTGGCGACGTTTTCAGTGTCAGTCGGCTTTTACTCAGAGTAAAGGTGCGAACTAACGTTGTACCAACCCGATTAGGAATCGATGCAATTTCGATCTGGTGAATTACTGTGTTGCCACTCAGCCTATAAGTTCCAGCGTAAGCATTAAATGTCGTGAACGCTTGAGCCAGTTCTTCAACAGGTAGGGATTGCATCTCTTGACTCAATGGCGATCGCACCTCTTGACTCAGCAGTGAGCGATCGCTCTGAGAAAACATCACCATCATATGACTATTTGAGGTGTAGGTAATGTAGCCAGTTGGATTTGCTCCATACACTTCTGGTGTCACCGTTTCATCAGCATGAATAGCAGTTGCAGAAATTAACTTCCAAATGCCAATCAGAGAATTATTTTGAATCGATGGTGTAGACATAAAGTTTAGTCGTTGCTTGATAAGTTTCCGCTCAAGTAATGGGTTTCAACACAAAATCAAACTCGGTTGTGTAGAATGGCTTACTTAGCTTCCGCGCCTTGAGTTCCTCTGGTGCTTCGTGCTTTTGCAATTGAACGATCGCCGAGCGCACTGCAAAGGTTGTATCTGAATCCAGGTGAGGATCACCAGCCATAAAAATTTGGGTTGTCAGCGGAGTGTACTGTGGCGCACTGAGTTTGAAATGGACGTGAGCTGCTCGCCAGGTATGCCGTCCTAGCAGTCGCAGTAACTCGCCCGATGGACCGCTGGCTGGCACATTATAACCGAGTGGCACAACGGTTTCAAACTGATACTTGCCACTGATATCAGTTGTAAAACATCCCCGAAAATTCCCCTGCGGTTGAGATGAATCCTGAATGTCATACAGTCCCTTAGAATTCGGTTGCCAAACATCAATCAAAGAATTGGCGATCGGCTGACCATTTAAATCCAAAACACTACCTGACAGGAAAAGCGAGTCTCCTTCTGGATCGAGGCCTAAGCGATCGCCCATCTGCCGTTCAGGTGCATTCGGCACATATAACGGCCCTTCTAAATTGCTCTCTGTGCCATGATGGGCATCGTGTAGTAGTTCTACCAACTCTGAGATTCCGAGTAGATCCGTCAACATATGGATCTCGCCAGAGGAAATCTCTTGAGTGTAATGACTTGCTTGGTTGAGAAAATCACGTCCCTGCTGCAATTCTGATTCAGTCAGATTCATCTCACGCACAAAGTCATGCAAATGTTGAATCAAGCTCGTGTAAATTTCATATAGTCGTGGGTGAGATTTACCGCGATCGCCATGATTGACAACAGCTTGAGTAATATTGTCAAGCGTAATCTTCTGCATAATTTAACTCCTTTTTAGCTAAGTGATTAATGTCTGGATAGATGTAGATTGCTTTATCTATCCCTCCATGAGCGGTGAAATTAGCTTGTTTATTACCTTCTAAATTGAGCGATTGCGTTATGGTGCGATCTCTAACTGGCTCTTGGAAAATTCCAGTGAGCATATTTGATTTGGATTTTTAAGGGGATTAATCGGCAGTTGTTGAAACTCACCCATGAGCCACTCACAGAGTTTTTGTTGAGCTATGTCTGAGATTTCGACTGATTCTCCTTCTAGGTAGAGTTTGGCAAGGGTTTCTAATTTATGTGCCATGAAATTACCTGTGAGTGTATTAGCTCTAGGTCAACTGAATTAAACAGTCTTCCAAAACTACAATGCGTTTACTTTGACGGTAGGGAAGAACTGTGAGGATTCTGTGAGGAAACTACGGCTTTTGGATAGGTTTAGATGGTTAGTCCGCACCCGATGCGAAGGACGCGAAGTGCGAAAAGCCTTGGCCCTAAAGCACTAACTTTGCGTCGCGGAGGTTCACGGTCAAGTTCTTTGTGAAGGCGACACGATCAATTAATGCGCTACTGACATTAATCAAGACATTTCTAGCATTCTTTGAATTGGTTTTAAGGCACGCACACGAATTTCTTCAGGTAAAGTAATTTCGGGTGTTTTATTTTTCATCGCCAGATAAAGCTTTTCTAGAGTATTCAATCGCATATAAGGACATTCGTTGCAGGCGCAGTTGTTCATCCCTGGTGCTGGAATAAATTGTCGCTGAGGAGCAGCTTTTTCCATTTGATGAATGATCCCTGGTTCAGTTGCTACGATAAATGTATCGCTTTGACTTTGTTGAGCGTAGTTTAATAAGGCGGTAGTGGAACCAATAAAATCTGCATGGCGCAATAGAGCGGGTTCACATTCGGGATGAGCAATAATTTCGGCGGCTGGATGCTCAAGTTTTAATTCAATAATTCTTTTTTCAGAAAAAGTTTCGTGAACAATACAGCTACCGTCCCACAATACCAAATCTCTGCCTGTTTGCTCGCTGACATAGCGACCTAAATTGCGATCTGGAGCAAAGATAATCGGTTGATCTAGAGGAATCTGATTGACGATCTTAACCGCATTGGAGCTAGTACAAATAATGTCGCTCAGAGCCTTAATTTCGGCGGTACAGTTGATATAGGAAATAACAATATGGTCGGGGTGTTGGGCTTTAAAAGCTCTAAAATCATCGGCTGGACAACTATCAGCCAGGGAGCAACCCGCCTCTAAATCTGGTAGCAACACAAGTTTATCGGGATTCAAAATCTTCGCTGTCTCCGCCATAAAATGCACCCCAGCAAAGACAATCACTTCTGCATCAGTATCAGCAGCCTGCTGCGACAAACCCAAAGAATCACCTAAATAATCGGCAATATCCTGAATATCAGCTTCTTGATAATAGTGAGCCAGAATTACGGCATTAAGTTCTTTTTTCAGTTCATTAATTGCGCCAAACAAATCACTAGGAATTTGGGGGGAATTAATCTTCGGTTTAGCTGCGGTAAACATAGTTTTTAGATCTCGATCGGTTTAAAAGTTTAAAAAATTTAATTTAGTTGCTAATTATAGTAATTTTTACTATAACTTTATTATAGTATATCTCACCATTATTCAAAGTGATGTTTCCAGATTAATGTAGTCAGCTTGAAACTTTTGCCCAAGTACTGACACGGACTATTTAGCTATCTTTAGCTATTTGGCTTAATTAATTCAGAGATATTAATTTTAAGATTGAATTGTCTTAGTTTATTTTCAATTTTTTTTAGTAAATAATAGTATTTAGTTGTAATTGGTTTATAGTCTAGATCGTATTCGGCTATTGTCTGACGCAGCCACTCATAATTCGCCGATTTCTTATCGATTTTGAGTTTGTCCAATTCTTTTTGCCAAGTACGATAGTAGAACATACCAAAATAGTGAATTGAAACGATTTGCTCGAAGCTAGTTAATTTAAATTCTGGTGACAAACGATTGTGCAATGGTAAAGGATAGCTATAGGCAGAAGAGAAGGTAAATACCTCTTCTTCTAACGCGCAAACTGTCGCTGAGAGAGTAGACTGCTCAATCATATAGTTACCCTGCTTAGGAACAATTTTCGCCTGCATCACCTGTTCAAAATTATTTTTCCAAGCTGTAAAAATACCTGCTCTTTGGCGCACAGCAACTATCCCTGAATTCCAATACGCTCTAATTATTTTCTTCCCTATCGGCGTGCAGACAAATCTTTCCTGTTTCACGCCCACAGTTTGATAAAGTTGTTGCCAGTAATCATCCTGAATATCTTGACTACCTGTTGAGCCAATACCCCTACCATATTCGACCCTTAGACCAATATTGTAATTACTGGGAAGTAAAAATTCTGTTGGTTCAGCAAAAATGCATTTATCACTGTCTAAAAACACTAAAATTTCAGCATCAATAGTTGCTTCAGCATAGGCGCAGACATAAGGTTTATTCGCTAAATAATAGTCGTGATATTTTACATTCAGGATAACTTGTTGATGGTCTACTCCTAATACAGCGAACTGTTTCAGTGTTTCGTCAGCTACAGGCGAGCCTTTACGGGGATGAAAACTATAAATAGGAGTATCTTTGAATTTGCCACCAAACTTACGGATACTTGCAGCGAGAATTTGTGACTGTTTTTCTAATCGACCAGGTTCGGTACAAATAATAAAAGCTAACGGTAGGGACATTTTATTTTCTTTTCCTTCTTTCAACTAAAACCGTTGAGTGGTGATTTTAGGCACTCGTTTGAGGGACTGTTTTTTCTGTAAACGTTGATATTCTAAAGAGACTGATAAACAGACAGCTATGGCGAGGATGCCATAAGCATTAGTCGCGCCAAATCCCAGACCAACATCAGCTAAACCCGCTAATGTCATAAACATTAAGAACTGATATAACCAAAAATATTCAACTTTTTTGCTCGCCAAGAGTAAAATCATGCCTTTAATTGCAACATTAATCAAGACAATTCCATATAAAATTAAGCCCACTAAACCCAAATCAGCGAATATTTCAATATAAACGTTATGAGCATTAAAACTCTCGACAATTCCCCGATCAGATGCCCAGGTATTAGCAATTACGTGCGCTCCTGCATCTGAAGTCCAAAAACCTCCATAACCATAGCCCAACCAGGGTCGCTGCTGAGATACGGTATCAATTACGATCGTCCAGATGGGGGTACGACCATTAAAGTTTGTTCCTTCCCCCAAAATATTTACCAAGATTGTTTCTTGCTGTGCCACAATCACCATGATTACCGCACTAAGTACAATACATACCAGACTGAGCAAAATTACACGCACTCGATATTGCTGTTTGATTAGTAGATAAAGGGGCATTTGTGCAAACAGAAGTAATAAGAGTAATACGCTTGTGGAGCTTTGAGAAACGATCGCCAAAAATAAGGTTATGACCAAACCGACCCAGCACAACCAGTTGCGAGCATTGTCTAGAGCTAAAATTAATAGTAAAATTCCGCCTAAAACCATCGCCCGTCCCATATAGTTTTTATAAGGAAAAATTCCTTGCCAGCCGTCTTCTTTGATCCCATAGCTCGGTACACCTAAACAGGCTAACAAGCTTAATACCGCAGCAATACCCAGTACCCAGGCGAGGATCTTCATCTGCTCTTTGAGGCTATAGCGAGCCGTAAAATAGGCACCAAAGAGAAAGGTACGTAATAAACCCCGATTAATATCAAAAGTGCTGCTCATATCAGCAGACCAAAATAGCGAGAACATTGCCACTGCTAAAAATAACAACAGAGTTATATTTCTAGTAGCAATATAGGCCACCTCTTTCCAGTGCAAGGCAACTAATAGAGCGACAAAAGGATAGCTTAGAGCATTAATAATTCCAGGGGGAAGTGGAGGGGGGATATTGACATCAAGAAAGTAGATTAACCAGAAAACCGTCACTACTATCTCTAGTTTTTCAACTAGGCGACGGTGAATCGAGAGCTGCTGTAGTCCGAGCATGGTGTTTTTTAGCTATAAATCTGGCGGTTAAACTGATGTCCTAATACTATTTTTTTTTAATGTTGCATTTAATATTTTGATCGTAAGTCTCGCGCAAAGACGTTTACCCCGCTTAGTTTGGGGCAAAGACGCAAAGACGGATGCGAAGCTTATACTAAAGCACTCGCTTCGCATCGTCCGAAGGTGTATACCGCAAGGGTACTAACTCCGTGTCGCCCTTTAGGGAATCCTTTAGGACAAAGACCTTTATCCCGCTTAGTTTGAGCGCGAGATTCGGCGAATTTATTTCGCCTTGAATAATCGCGCTGTTGGGGCAAAGGAGTCAAATCTGATTTAATGCATTTTAATAGAGAATTGGTATAAATAGTGTTTGACCCCGATCGGTATTTAGCCCGATCTTGGCTTCATAATACGATATTATTACTTTCTTCTTGCTTATTGGTTTTATGGTTAGCGATCGCAATTCACCAGAGCAATTAGCAGTCGGCTAATATTTCTTGGTAAAGATTTTGATATCGACGAGCTTGAATTTTCAAAGAAAACTCCTGTTTGGCTTTAGTGCGGGAATAGTCAGCCAAGCTCTGTAGTCTGCTTGGATCTTCTAGTACCCATCTAACTCCTTGAGCTAGATCTTCGATGACAAAGGGACGAGCCAAATAGCCATTTTGCTGATGTTCAATCATGTCAGGCATTCCACCAATATTAAATGTTACACAGGGAGTACCACAAGCGATCGCTTCTAGGACAGTATTGGGCAAATTGTCTTGGAGAGAAGAAGCCACAAAAACATCTGCTGCCGAGTAGACCAATGCTAGAGTCAAGTCATCTGTCAAGATTCCTAAATAATGTGCTTTAAATCCTAATTCTGGCGGATTTTCTGGAGGAGATGAGCCTACCACCATCAGTTCTAGCTTGTCTTGCCAACCTGATTGACTCAATTGCTGTAAAGCTGGCTGTAGTAAATGAAATCCCTTACGCTCGTCGCTAGTGGCGTTGAGAGAAAGAAACAATACCAATTGTTTATCTTGGGGTAGCTTTAACAGTTTTCTGGCGGTTGCTTGGTCTATTGGTCGATAGGTATCTGTATCTAAACCATAGGGAATAACTTCAACTCGGCGATCGCTAAATAAAGAACTAGCTTTGGCATTGTCTCCCAGCCATCGACTAGGGGTAACAACCGTTAAATTTAGATTTCTCCAGGCTTTTTGTTTGCGTTGCCAAATTTGGCGAGATAAATCTAATTCTCTAGTACTGCCTAACTGAGGACAAGCCCCACAAGCAGTAGTAAACTTATCACAGGATTGATTGTAGTGGCATCCTCCCGTAAAAGACCACATATCGTGTAGTGTCCAAACTAAAGGCGATTGAAACTTAGCTATAGTCTCGATTTTTAGATAGCCCGCGCTGATCCAGTGTAAATTAATAATGTCAGGATTTAATTGAGTAACTTGTTTATCTATTTTAGAAGCTAGCCAGTGAGGCGAAAAAAGCTGCTTACTTTTGTGACGATAGCGTTTTAGTGGCAGCTGATCTAAACTCAGCCTGAGTCCTGTTTTTACCTGTTCAATTCCTGAAGAAGTTTTCCCCCCAATAACTTTGGGATCTTGACTAAATTTTGATTGACATAAAATCCAAGATTCGACATCAATCTGATTTAAACCTTGATGCAGACGATAAGCCGCACGAGCAGCTCCACCTTGATTATCAAACGTGCTAAGGGATGCAATCTTCATTGACAAATTAGTTTGATCCTAAATCCGATTCTCAAAAATAACATTGTGGTAAGCAGTTTAATTTTGCTAAAACTTTATTACCCATTACCCATTGGTGACAAGTTAAGCAAAAGAGCTAGTTGTCAACTGAGTAACGAGTAACGAGTAACAAGTAACAAGTAACGATTGAATTGCTGACAACTAAAATATGGATTAAAGCTAGACTAAATTCGCGCTCGCCACTCTTTGAAGAAGCTTTCCTTCAAAATCCCTCAAAAGCTAGAGGCTAGAGGCTAGAAGCTAAAAACGATTGACAAACAACGTAGTCCCTTAACTTGTCACCAATGCCCATTACCCATTACCCATTACTCATTACTCATTACTCATTACCCATTACCCATTACCCATTACCCATTACTCATTACCTTTTCATCATGATCTAGTGGCTTCACTGCTTCAATAAACAAAGAGTCTGGTTTGTAGATTTTGCCATTAGATTCAGTGTCTAAATTAAAGCTACTCCAGTTGTCGAGATAGCTATCACTAGCTGTACGCTGTACTATCTGTTCTAGACCGCAATTTTTCAGCAAGATGGAAAGCGAATAGCGATCGTACATCCATTGATGAACTTCTCCATTTTGACGATAGTAGCCAATTTTTAGGGCTGTCCAAAATCTAGCCAGAGGTTTGGGCAATAGCTGATGCACCTTGGTGCCAAAGGCTTTAATTTGCTTGACTAACAATTTAGCAGAGCGATCGCTTTGGGGAACTTGTTTTAGTTTGCTGGCTTCCAAACCAAAACGCTCGAAAACAAATTCTTGATTATGAATTTTTGATTGAGCAAGATAGATTGCCATATCACCACCACGACTATTTCTCACCATTTGATCCAGTAACTCTAGTATCATCCATTCGTAATTGGCAGCCCATTCGGCTGAATCAGCAGCTTTCTCTAGGGATGCTAGATAGAAACGAGCAATTTGCTCCAAGTCGGGAACAACAACTCTTAAAATTCCTCCAGGGCGTAATACTCGACAGCATTCTTGCATAAAAGATTTAGCAGCAGCTTGGGAAAAATGTTCTAGTACATGAGAATGGTACACTAATTCAAACGTTTGATCGTTAAAAGGAATACCTTGACCTAAATCGTGTGAAATCACGCCCTTTCCAGTAGCTGCAAAATTTACGTTAGTCCACTTACCGTCAAAACGATATCCGCAGCCCAAATTTAAATATTTAAGGTCACTCTTGACTTGGTTGTATTTCATAGTTAATTATCTATAAAAACTGAGAATTATTAAATTATTTGTAGATTTATATTTAACAAATATTACAACTAAAATTCATTTTTATTTATTATTTTAGTTTAAAACTGTTTTTCCAACTATTTATAGCTGTACAAAGTTAGCGATAGACAATTAGGGTGATCGGCTCTTAGATAACAAGTAATAGGTAATAGATTTTAGTTAAAAAACATCCTAACATTGTCTAATATTGCTATATATTTAATCAAACTTTTGTTTGGTGCAATATCTTTACTTTAGATTGAGCTATATAGTCATTTTTTAACGATTATATAGCTAAAAGTTGGGCGATTTAAGTTAATAAAAAATCAAGACAATTATATTTGATACTATAAATAACCTAGTTGTTTCATAGTATTTGCCCAAAGAAATTCAATTTGTTGTACCACGGATTGAGGTAATTTTACACGACCTTGACCAGAAACAGCTTCGCGAACAAAGGCAATGTTTTGTTTCGTATACTTATTTGGCCACACATCTGTTTGTGTACTTTCTAATTCACGCATTCTTTTGAGCGAACTTTTTTCGATTGCCAAATTAAGATCGGACTCTAAACAATCTAGATGCATAAAGTTAGTAATTTTAGCTAACTGCATAGTAATATCGGTTTGAAAATCTTCGTAGCGTAGCAATAAAAAGTTGTCATGATTTTTATCTTTCATCGCCCCAAGCCAGCTACCTGTATTTTCCGCCCAAGAACCTAAAGGATTGGACTTGCTCACAAAATGATAGTGATTTGATAAAAACCCCTGACTAAACTCTTCTAGAGAAGTTGTTTCAGTAATCCGACCGTATTTAAGAAAATGAAAGTAGGCTGAAAGAGTAATGTCTCTTGGATCTCGGGTAATCAAAATAACTTTTTTGTATCTAGGGTCAAAATATTCATGACTTTTTAAAATACGCGATCGAGAAATTTGTAGTAGTTCGCGGTTAGATGCCAAATAAATATCAGGAATTATGTTTTGGACACTGGCAAAGGTAATATCAACTTCTGGATAAAGTAAATTACTTATCAAGAATCTAATCCAAGTATTACCCGATTTTGGATAGGAAACTAAGAAAACATCATCAGGAAAAACAGTTAATTTTCTACCCACCGAATGAGGCTGAATTCCCAAAGTTTGTTTTACTTTAGTACCGATGTTAGTCTTTAAAGATCTCATAAATATTTGCTTCTAGTTTGAAACTTTAGCTGCTGCATAAGATAGTTTATTTTAAGCTTTACGCTTAACTCAATAAATACTCAGATCAAATTATTTTGACGAGGGTAGTAAACTTTTGAACCTAAATGGTATTAATAAAGCTTTGGTTAACATCCATCCTGTTTGATGCATGGCAGGAAAAATCATACAGCTTAAATAAGAGGAAACAGCATAAGAAATTAGAGTTGCAATAGCTGCGCCGATCGCACCAGATTGTTTAATTAAAAATAGATTCAGAACCACATTGGTTACAGCGCCCATCAGCTGTGTAATTAAGCTCAGACGAGTCATATCTTCGATCACCAGCCAGTTACCACGAGCTACCCCAAAAAAGATAAAAATTCCTGACCAGATATGCAGGAGCAAAATAGTGCCAGCACTAGAGTATTCTGCTCCTAACAGGTTGGTTAAAACATTTTTAGAAGTAAAAGCAACAGCAAGGGCAATACTTAAAGAGAGGAATGACATAAAATCATAAAGCCGCTGCATCTTAGCATAATATTCAACTCTACTTTGCTGTTTGGCTTGAACAATGGCGGGAAATACCGAAGAACAAATTACCGTCGGAATAAAATACCAGACCTCAGAAAACTTGACCGCAGCAGCATAATTACCAAGTTCCTCACTAGTAGACATGTTGCCCAACATAACCTGATCGATATTCATGTTGATTGTCACCATTGCTCCCGATAAAATTAGTGGCCAAGAATTTAGGAGTAAATCAACAGCGATGGATTTATCGAGCTGCCAACGACCAACTAGCTGCTGTTGATCCTTGAGGTATACCCAAGTCATGCCAATTGCCCTAATTATGGTATCAGCGACAAATAGATAAGCAAAGGAAATTAGCGGTAGGTGAAACCAAATAAAGCCCAATTTAGCTAGGGAACTAATCGCAAATTGAATACTTCTGACAATGGCGATCGATTTAGATAATACTTGGGATTGAAACCAAAGATCTAAGATGTCAAAACAGGTGAAGATCATGCTAAATGCAATGATGATCGTCATCCAACGTACTAGCCAATCATCGGTGGAGATGATAATTCCTGCGCTCACAATAAAGAAAGCTAGCACACATCCAATTAGTTTAAGGACAAAAGCTGTACCTAAAATTTTGGCGCTAGTATCTTCCTGTTTAACTAGATTGCGTACGACTATTTCGTCTAATCCTAGTTTAGTAATGGCAAGAAACAAAAAAACAAAGCTGGTGCTATAACTCAGTTTGCCAAATTGTTCGGGCCCTAAATAACGAATTACATAAACCCCGACGATAAAAGACAGCGCCATTCTAATCAAACGCTCAGCAGATAACCAACCGATATTACGAATGATTTTTCTGAATCCTGGGCTTAATTTCTGGTCTGCTGATTTTAATTTATCAAGCATTTTAACCTTCTTGCATTTACCCTGTTAATTTGCTGCCTCAAGGTACTTGCGATCTGGATAATAAGACTCATAACCATAAGATTCATTGTTTAGGTCAACTCCGTTAGCAACAACTCCCAAAACATTAAAGTCTGTTAATACTTCTTTGGCTGCCTCGAGGCTAGCGTAATTCGCCACTCCAGGACGAACCACAAAAAGCAACCCATCGGCTAGTTTACCCAAGATCTTGATATCGGCTAGCCCAACTACAGGAGGTGCATCAATAATAATACAGTCATAGCGATCGCCTGCACTGAGAATAAAGGCTCTCATCATCGATGAATTGAGGAGAGAAATAGGGTGCTTGGGTATATTCCCCGAAGTCATCACATCCAGATTTGGCATCATCTCACTGACAGTATCTACCCAAGCTATTTTCTGCTCTAATACTTCAGTCAAACCTGAAACATTCATCACTTCCCATAAAACATGTTGAGTTGGACGACGTAAGTCGCCATCAATTAATAAAACCTTCTTACCACACTGTGCTTGGGCTACAGCTAAATTGGCAGAAACTGATGATTTACCCTCCCCTGCTATGGCACTAGTAACCAGGATAACTTTGTGAGCTACATTACTATCGAGCAAATTTAACTCGATCTGAAGATTGTGAAAAGCCTCTCTAATGGGTGGCAAAGTCATATTAACCATCGCTAAATTAGTCAGTTTGGCGTTAGCATTTAAGCTACCAGGTAACAGCAATTGCCTGTCTTCATCAATAAGATTAATGTCGGGAATCACACCAGCTAGGGGATAGGGTAATAGACGCTTAAGCTCTTGAGTATCTTTGATCGTTTCATCTCGAAGATCTAGCAGAAATGCTACTGCTAAACCGAAAAATATACCAATGATGCCAGCACCAGCAATAATAATTTTTTTGCGCGGAGCAACAGGGTCTTCAGGAACTTCCGCATCGGAAACTCGACGAACATTACCTATTTTTTGTTGTTCAATAATTCCTGTATCTTGGGACTTTTTCAACAGGGTTTGGAAAGTAGATTGAGCAACCTCTACCTTTCGTTCTAGCTCTCTTTGTTGCTGCTGTAAGCGAGGTAAATCATCAGATTTTTGCTGATAAGTATTTTTAGTGTTAGTTAAAGCAGCGATCTCTTTTTCTAGACCCTCTTTTTGTAAACCTAAATCAGCAAATTCGGCAATCTGAGCCTGTTTAAGTTCTCCTAGACTTAAAATATTTACTTTTGACAATACATTTTCTGACGACGAGCCTAAAGTATTGGCAATTTGTTGATTTAGTAATTGAGTCAGATCAGCTTCTTCTTCCTGTAGGGCAATCACTTGGGGGGCTTGATTAGATAAGTAATTGCGTTTTTGCGCCAGTTTAATCTTGACACCCTGTAGCTGTTCTAAAACTTTTTGAACTCCCAAAGATTGACTCAAAGCGCTAACAGCGGAGGCTTCTTGCCAGGTCATATTTAACTGGGCGCTTAAGCGGTCGTAGCGAGCATTAACGTTTTCTGCTTTAGCGACCACTTCGTCTAGTCGATTGGCAACGCTGCTAATGGAGGTGATGTTCGCGGTGGTTTCTTCCCCCAGGCTGGCAGTTCTATTTTCATTTTTAAACTCTCGCAAGTTTGCCTCTGCTTGGCGCAGGTTTGCTTCCACCTGGGGTAGCTGCTTGTTAATAAATTTTCCAGCAGCAGCACTAGAGGAGCTGTTGTTGAGTGCATCGGCGTTAATATATAGCTCAATTAGTTTATTGACTGCTAAAGCGGCGATTTCAGGATTTTTGTTTTTATAGCTAACTTGTAAAACATCTGTGCCAACTATTGGCTCAATGGTTAAATTTTCAACAATATCTTCATACTTTAGCAACTTGCCTTCATCATCTCGGAGGTTAAGGTCTTTGACTAACTGTTTAACAACTGGTCGAGACTGCAAAATTCTCGCTTGAGTAGTAACAGGATTACTATCAATAGTTAAGCCTTCAATTTTACCTAAGCTATCTTCAAGACCAGTCAGTCTACTAGTGTTGTCGCTTTCGATCAAGAGTTCGGCTTCAGCTTCGTATATTGGTGGTGACAAAAATGAGCCAGCAGTAGCTACTCCAACTACACTGGCAAACGTTACTAACGCTGGCACCCAGCGACGCTTTAAAACCTGCCAATACTTGTAAAAGTCGAGATATTCATCTAAATTTACGTTGGAAGTCATAAAAAGTTTTCCCCCTAACTTGCTTGTCTTGTTTGTCTATTTAAGTTTTGGTTTAATCAGCCACCCTGCTGTCAATAATGGTGTTGATAGTTTACCTCCAGATTAATCAATGTAGATTTACTAATTACATCAACTTATCAAGCTTTATCAGGATCGCATTTAAAACTACTAAAAATTTGCTTAGAGAATATTAAATCTTTAAAATTCAGCTGGATAAATAAAGTTATCGTAAAGATTGGTTAGCTATCAATCAATAATTTCAATCTCGAAAGAATATTACATCTAAATATTTTGACTTGTTTGTTAAGTGTAAAACTGTTTGAGCTGATACTAGCTAACTAGAAAATAATTTATTGCGCAAATTAAACAAGAACTCTTCTATGAGCAATTTGGCGATAAACCAAGGCTCGACCAAATATCTACGCCACAATCTTTTAGGCTCAGTAGCTAAACGATATAGCCACTCTAAGCCGACTTGTCCCATCCAGCGAGGAGGTGTGGCAACTTCTTGGGCAATGTAGTCAATGCAAGCGCCGCTAGGCAGCACAATATTGGTTTTGAGCTGGTCAATATTGGCTAAAATCCACTCTTCTTGACGGGGCATTCCCATGCCAACCATTAAGATATTAGGTTGATAAGAGTTAATTTGGTCGATAACTAGTTGATTTTGACTACTAGACGAAAAATAGCCGTGAGCAGTAGTAATCTTTAGTCCAGGATATCGATCGCGTAAAACTGTTGCTCCGCGCTCAGCCACCCCTGGCTTAGAGCCTAAATATAGCACCCGCCAATTGTCAGCAGCAGCTTGCTCCATCAAAGACCAGACCCAATCAGCGTAGGTTACACGATGTTCTCTTTTAAAAGGAAGATTGAGCAGCTTGCCTAAAAAAATTAACGCCATGCCATCAATATGAATATAATCTACTTTATTGTAGAAATCTTTCATGGCAGAATTGTGATGGAAAATATAGAGACTATTGAGGTTATGATTAGCGACAATCCATTTAGAATTTGATTTAACAGCTTCTTCAATTAATTCATTGAGCTGTATCATACTAAGTAAATTGACTTTCACACCAAGAATCTCATACCACTTAGTTTTCATACTTTAAGATCGATAAGATTGAAAAATAAACTTGAAAATGCCTGCTCTTGATTACTTTATGTATTTGCTAATAAAGTTATGCTTCATAAGTAATTATGAATATATATCTTCTGCACAATACCGCCTAAATTAAAATAATACAACCATTTAAGGTATTCTAGCAGCGAGTAGAAAAATTCTCGCAGGGGCTAATTGTAAATACCAAGGTGTAGCTAATTGCTGTAATTGTTGCCATTTAGCTAGATCTACTTCGGCGATCAGATGATAGTCTTGGCGATAATTAGGAGCAGAATGTAGCTTAAGATTTAGCATCACCCGATCGCTTAATTCTCTAAAAGCAGTTAACCAGACAGGAAAGGTATTGACTCCTTCGGCAGACTCAACCAACTTGAGATGATGGGCATGAATTCCTATATGGGATAGAGTTGCGGGAATAGGTTGCTCAATCTGCAAAATACATTGCCAATCTCCAGCTTTGATTTTTTGGGGAGTAATTGCTTTAGCCTGAGAAAAATTCTGACAGCCAATTAAACGAGCCGTTTGTAGGTTGGGTGGATAGTTGAAAATATTCTGTTTGCTGTTAAAAGCGATCGCCTTACCGCGATCGATAACTAGTAGTTGGGGGCAAAGATCGTAAGCTTCCTGTAAATTATGAGTAACGTATAAAGTCAAGCCTCTATAGCTGTGCAAACGCTGTCGCAGTAGCTGAAGTAATCTCTGTTTGAGGTTAGTATCTAAAGCTGAAAAAGTCTCGTCTAATAGGGTTAGCTGAGGTTTACTCGCTAAAGCCCTAGCTAGGGCGACTCTTTGTTTTTCACCACCTGAAAGTTGTTGGGTTAGGCGCTGCTTGATGGTGATTAATTCTACCTGTTTAAGCTGTCTGTCGATCTCTTGCTCAACTAGCGAACTACTTTGATCGGCAGACATCCCAAAAGCAATGTTTTCGCCGACGGTTAAATGAGGAAATAAAGCATAATCTTGCCACACTAAACTTACTGCTCGCTCTTGAGGTGGTAAATTGATTCCTTTAGCTGAATCAAATAAAATTTGGCGATTAAGTAAGATCACGCCTCGATCTGGAGTTTCCAAACCTGCGATGCAGCGTAACAGAGTAGTTTTTCCTGCTCCAGAAACTCCTAAAATACCTAATGGGTTTTGTGTGCCATCGATCTGAAAAGCAATATTTAATAAGAAGTTTGGTAATTGCTTTTGAATATTTACTTCCAGGTGAATATCTGCTGATGGCTGCTGGTTTTTTTTAGCACTTCGCCCTCGATAGCTTTGACGCCAGTAATTACTTTTTTGCTTATTTTCATAATTTATCCCCAGCATAATAACGAAAGAAATAGCTAGTAAAATAAGCACTAGTCCTATAGCTCTATCCATTGCGCCACTTTGTGATGCGAGATAAATGGCGATGGGAATAGTCTGAGTTTTACCAGGAATACTACCAGCTAACATCAAAGTTGCCCCAAACTCTCCTAAAGCGCGAGCAAAAGCCAGTAAAGTACCTGTAAGTAGCCCTGGTTTAGCCAAGGGAATAATAATTTGCCAAAAAATCGTAGTTTCCGATGCTCCTAAAGTTCTGGCACAGGCAATCAAATTATCGTCAACCTGCTTAAAGGCGCTCAAAGCAGATTTATACATCAAGGGAAAAGCTACTACCGTCCCCGCAATTACTGTGGCATACCAGGTAAAAACCACTCTGATTCCTACAGTATCTAAAAACTGTCCGATCCAGCCATTTTTACCTAAAGTCAGTAAGAGTAAGAAGCCTACTACCGTCGGGGGTAAAACCAAAGGAGCGGTGAAAACCGTCTCCAAAATACTTTTACCTTTACCCTGATAACCACTCATCCACCATGCCGCCATAATCCCCAAACAAAACGTAATTACCGTTGCCGATATAGTCGTTTTGAGAGATATCTCCAGGGGAATCAGAAAGTCAGAATACATAGAAGATTAAATCCAGCTAAAGACAAGAGCATGGATTTAACACTGTAAGCGATCGCTTGTACTCATGGCGAAAGAAGGATAGGTAACCATGACAGACTAATAGGATTAATAAACAAATACCTGTGCTTCATATTCAGGAAGATCGATTGTAATTTGGCGATCGATCGCTTCTAAGTCATAGTTACCAGTCCATTCATGCCAAGTACCATCAGCAGGAAAATTAGGCACGGTATAGTCGGCTAAATATTGGTCGGAAAAGTTGGCTACGACGACAACGCGAGAACCTTCGTCATTCCAGCGAGTATAGGCAATTACCTTCAATTCTGAATCTTCATGGAAAAATTCAATATTTTCCCCATACAAAGCGTGATTATGCTTACGCAGATTAATCAAACCTCTGTAATGAGCGAACAGGTTTTGGTTATGATCGCCTGCTAATAATGTCCAGTCAATCTTTCTGGCTTCTTGACTCAGCGGATTATAGTCGCCAAACTCTTGACCCATCCACAGCATCGGTATACCAACGGCAGTCAGCATTAAAGTTGCCCCTAGTTTAACTCGTTTAAAAGCAGCTTCCCCAACAATACCGCGATTACCCAACTCCACCATTACTCGCTTATGGTCGTGATTGCTTAAATAGTTAACCACATTGGTTGCACCCATAAATCCACTGCGTTTACAGTCCAACATGTTTTTTAATTCTTCTGGGTCATAGCGATCGCCACAAATATAAGCCATCACGTTAGCATAGAAGCTATAGTGCCAACAGCTATCCATTGGCCCATCAAGATTAGTAATCGCTGGATCTTCAGGAATATTTTCCGCAATGTTGATAAATGGCTTCATTCCCGCATGTTCTTTGGCCTGCTCGACAATCCAGTGTAAGAAATCATAATTAGCGATTTGTTTAGTCGCATCATAACGAATACCGTCGATGTGATACTCTTCAATCCAAAACTTGACGTTATCACCCACGTATTTCCAAGCTGGTTTAACATCTAAATGCTCATCATATTTTTCATAATTGAACTCTGGGCCCCAGCTATTATCAGGATCGGTAGGGGAGTGATGATACCAATAATCATGGTCGATTTGGGTTAGCGGACATTCGGTGTTGGAGTGGTTATAAATCCCGTCTAAAATCACTCGGATACCCTTGCCATGACATTCATCAATCAGGTGCTTCAGTTCATCAGTAGAGCCATAGTTCGACTCGGCAGCAAAGAAATGTTGAGGACTATAACCCCAACTGTATTCTCCTGGGTTTTCTTTTACAGGCATAAGTTCGATCGCATTTATACCCAAATCCACCAGATAATCTAATTTATCGATGACATCCTGATATTTACCTCTAGCATCAGCATCATCTTCCCCTCCTGAAAAATCTCCCACATGAAGCTCATAAATAACTAGCTCATGGTCTGCGGGTAAAGGCTTGTCGTCGTGCATCCAGACATAGGTATCAACTATTACTTCACCATCTTTGATCTTTATAGTGCCATTTTGAGTTTCTGGGGCAATATTCACTGCATAGGGATCGACTACTTCTACCCATTCGTCTGGTTCTAAAAACCAACTTAAAGATCTGACTTTGAATTTATATTCATATTCACCATCTTCTAGTTTAACTTTGGTTCTAAAATAACCATCATCTCCTTTCTCCATCGCGATCGCCTGCCAGTCGGAAAAACTGCCAATTACAGCAGCTTCTTGATTGTATGGAGCAAATAATTGAAATTCTATTAATTTAGCCATCTTAATCTTAAAAATATCCCAAAATAAGCGGACTTTTGGGGAATATTTGCAAGTATAAAAAAATTAATAATTGCTCAACATCTATCAAGAGTCTGAATCCTGACAAATTATGAAGAAGTTTTAGGATCGATTCTGGCTTAAAAGCGATATCGCCATTTCTCCTCACAAATTTTGCTCGATTTTCAAACAAGCCTTCCTTATTTAGATAGTTTCATCATGAGCATTTTAACGCTATATTCTAAACTCAGTTTATGAATCCCACTAATGAAAAGCTATAACTGGCGCGCTCAATTCGATCTACCACCTATATTCTGGTTAATTGCTTTAATTGCATTAATCAATGCCATTAGCTTTACGATTATTATCCCGCTGCTCTATCCCTATGCCAAACAGTTTGGTTTAAGCGATCTCCAGGCAAGTTTTCTCACTACCGCTTTTGCTCTGGCGCAGTTTTTTGGTACACCTGTTTTAGGTAGATTATCCGATCGCCTGGGTCGCAAGTATATTCTGATCTTCAGTCTCTTGGGAACAATGGTAGCAAATCTTTTGGCTGCGGTGGCTGCGGTAGCTTGGCTGCTTTATTTTGCCAGAATGTTGGATGGTTTGACTGGAGGCAATACTTCGGTAGCTAGTGCAGTAATTAGCGATATTACCACCCCAGAGCAGCGTCCGAAGGCTTTTGGTATTTTTGGCGCAACTTTCCGTTTGGGGTTTGTAATTGGGCCTGTGTTGAGTTACTTTGCCCAACAGTTACCTACCTTGCCTGGAGTTTCTGCCTTGGGTATGAGCTTTCTCGTTAGTGCAGCGATCGCTGCTTTGGCTGCTTTATTAACACTATTTTTCTTACCAGAGACTACAACCTCAAGCAAAGGAAACTTTAAATTAAGTTGGGATGACTTCGCCTTTGGTAAAATCGCTAAATCGGCAACTAGACCTAAACTAGGTAACTTGTTTATTTTGACCTTCCTCAGCGGTGTTACTTTTACCATTTTTACCTTTGCTTTTCAGCCCTTTTTTCTGTTTGTGTTAAAGCAAGATGCTAAAAGTTTGGCGATCATGTTTGCCCTGATAGGTGTCTTGGGCTTCATCTCTCAGGTGTTTGCTTTGGAGCCTTTAAGCAATAGATTTAATTTGATTGATATCATTGCCGTGTCTATGGCACTGCGTGGGGTGGCTTTTTTACTGATGCCGGCTTTTCCTACCTATGGTGCATTTGTCTTGATTCTCGTGTTCTTTGGTATAGTCAACTCTTTTCCCATGCCTTTAATTGATACGGTGGTGTCGCTCAATACAAAAAATCAAGAACAAGGAGAAGTATTAGGGATTAATTCTTCTTATTTGAGTATGTCAAACGCGATCGGGCCAGTCATTTCGGGTTTGTTGGTCAGTTTAAATTACACTGCTCCTCTATGGATTACGGGAGGATTAACTATTCTGGTTGCTGGCTTTGCTTTTAATTTGAAGTCGCAGTTTAAGTGCAATAAAGCAGTGGTCAATAGTTAATTAATTAAATTAATTAATTAAATTCGGCGATTAGGCTCCCCTAAAGGACTAGCTTCGCGTCGCGCTTACGCTTCGCGATCGCTCTTGAAGCTAGATCTAATGCTAAAAATAGTCGAAAATTTTGACTTGGATTAACTGTTTGTGCCATCTTTTTGCCAAAATTCGGCTAAAGTTGAACTCAGTTTTTAAGTCAGAGAACCATTACAATAATCTACAATGATCTTTAATTTATCGGTTACAAATAATACATAGTTTGGTAATAATAATAGACCAGTACGGAAACTCAACAACCGATGGAT
Organism: Pleurocapsa minor HA4230-MV1; assembly: GCA_019359095.1. Taxonomy (NCBI): domain Bacteria; kingdom Bacillati; phylum Cyanobacteriota; class Cyanophyceae; order Pleurocapsales; family Pleurocapsaceae; genus Pleurocapsa; species Pleurocapsa minor. The sequence goes on from JAHHHZ010000023.1 coordinate 69,820, forward strand.
AGGGAAAATAAGGTAATGAGCGAGTCGAATGTGGCAGATATTTTAGTACAGTGTCTAGAAAATGAAGGGGTAGAATATGTCTTTGGTCTACCAGGAGAGGAAAATCTCCACGTCTTGGAAGCTTTGAGAGATTCCCCAATTCAGTTTATTACTACTCGCCACGAACAGGGTGCAGCATTTATGGCTGATATCTATGGTCGCTTAACGGGCAAAGCAGGGGTCTGCCTCTCCACCCTAGGGCCAGGAGCGACTAATTTAATGACAGGTGTTGCTGATGCGAACCTTGATGGTGCGCCTCTAGTCGCGATTACAGGACAAGTAGGTACGGATCGGATGCATATTGAATCTCATCAATATCTAGACCTGGTAGCCATGTTTGCCCCCATAACTAAATGGAACGCTCAGATTGTTCGCCCAGACAATACCGCTGAAATTGTACGTAGAGCCTTTAAAGTAGCCCAAGCTGAAAAACCTGGTGCGGTTCATATCGATTTGCCCGAAAATATTGCAGCAATGCCCCTTAACGTCAAACCCCTGTTGAGAGACAATCGAGAAAAGACCTACGCTTCCACTCGTAGTCTGAATGCTGCTGCTGCTGCCATCTCTAAAGCGAAAAATCCCCTAGTTTTGGCAGGAAATGGCGTAATTCGCGGTTCAGCTAGTGAAGCTTTGACTGAATTTGCGACTCAATTGGGTATTCCTGTGGCAAATACATTTATGGGTAAAGGTGCAATTCCCTATACTCATCCTTTATCATTATGGACAATTGGCTTGCAGCAGCGAGATTTAATTAGCTGTGCTTTTGAGGAAACAGATCTAGTGATTGCGGTTGGTTATGATCTGATTGAATATTCGCCGAAGAAATGGAATCCCGAAGGCAATAAACAAATTATTCATATAGATGAAAGTAGATCGGAAATTGATAGCAGCTATATTCCTCAAGTAGAGGTTTTTGGCGATATTTCTGATTCCCTTAACGATATTATGAAGCGTTGCGATCGCTCTGGTAAATCCATTCCTTTGAGAGTTAGCGATCTACGAAGTCAGATTAAAGCCGACTATGAACAATACGCTAATGATGATGGTTTTCCCGTCAAGCCACAGAAAATTGTCTACGATCTCCGCCAGGTGATGGCTCCCGAAGATATCGTGATTTCTGATGTGGGAGCGCATAAAATGTGGATGGCTCGTCACTATCATTGCGATTGCCCCAATACCTGCATTATCTCTAATGGTTTCGCGGCGATGGGTATTGCCATCCCAGGAGCATTGGCAGCTAAATTGGTTCATCCAAATCGCAAAGTCATCGCAGTTACAGGAGATGGCGGTTTTATGATGAACTGTCAAGAATTAGAAACGGCATTACGAGTCAAAACTCCCTTTGTTACCCTGATTTTCAACGATAATGGTTATGGCTTAATTGAGTGGAAGCAGATTAATCAGTTTGGTCACTCTACTTCGATTAGTTTTGGTAATCCTGACTTTGTTAAATTTGCCGAGAGCATGGGATTGAAGGGCTATCGAGTAGAATCAGCTGCCGATCTAATTCCCACCTTGAAAAAGGCTTTAGCGGATGATGTCCCCTCAGTAATTGACTGTCCCGTGGATTATAAAGAGAACCTCCGTTTTTCCCAAAAAGCAGGCGATTTAAGTTGTAAAATTAGGCTTTGATCTCTAACCGAGAGCAATTGCGATCGCAAATTTGATTGATTGCTATGGGGTAGTAGGGAGATAGGTAGTAGGTAGTAGGTAGTAGGTAGATAGGGAAATAGGGAAGTAGGGAGATAATTATTATTACCCCAAATCCCTAAGTCCCCGACGCGAAGGACGCGAGCTTGCGAGCTTATCCGAAGGTGTACCCTTTAGGGAATCCTTTAGGGCTAGTGCTTTAGGGCAAGTCCCCAAGTCTTAAACAACAATCGTTAACCGAATAACAATGTGACTGAGAGTAGGTAAAAGAGAAGTTATTAGTATTGTTAAAACTAAACTAAACTTATCGTTTTTGCTTGGGGTTTGACGCTAGGATTTAGGTATATGTTATATATTCAAGTGATTTAAGAACTAAGTATGCCCCGCACCCAGAGAAACGATAACTTTGTCGATAAAACATTTACCGTCATGGCAGACATTATTCTCAAGGCGCTGCCAACTAACAAAAAAGCCAAGGAAGCTTTTGCTTACTATCGTGATGGCATGTCGGCACAGGGAGACGGTGAATATGCAGAGGCTCTAGAAAACTATGAAGAGGCGTTAACTCTAGAAGAAGATTCTAACGATCGCAGTTATATTCTCTACAACATGGGCTTAATTTACGCCAGTAACGGTAGTATCGATAAGGCAATTGAATTATATACCGAGGCGATCGATCTCAACCCCAGAATGCCCCAAGCTTTAAACAACGTGGCGGTGATTTATCACTACGAAGGAGAGAAAGCCAAAGAAGCGGGAAATGTTGAACAAGCAGAATCTTTCTATGACAAAGCTGCGGAATATTGGAAGCAGGCAATTAGAATTGCACCCAATAACTATTTAGAAGCTCAAAACTGGCTTAAAACTACAGGGCGATCAGAAATGGATGTATTCTTTTAGCAGTAATCAGAACAATGTAGGGTGGGCATCGCAAATAATCAGAATAAAGACCGATCACTTAAGATAATGCCCACCAGTTGATCGGTAATCAGTAATCAGTCCTAAAGGACGTTGTATGCTAAAGCCCTAAAGGACTAACTTCGTGTCGCACTAGCTTCGCGCCGCCCTTGTGGTATAAGCTTCGCAAATAATCAGTAATCAAAATATGATCGATCGCCAAGAAGTCAGAAAAGTAGCAAATTTAGCTCGACTAAATATTACCGAGACCGAAGAGGTGGAATTTACCACCCAGCTAAACAGTATTTTGGAGTACTTCGATCAGTTGAGTGAGTTGGATACAACCGATGTACTACCAACCACTAGAGCTATTGAAACGAGTAATATTACTCGCGCCGATCGAGTAGTTCCTTTTCCTGATAAACAAGAATTATTGAAGGCTGCACCTGAACAACAGGGTGATTTTTTTCGTGTACCTAAAATTATTAGTGACGATGAAGGTTAGAATTGGCGATCGCTATTTAACTTTAACTTTAATCTGAGGGAAGCTAATTAGTTAATAAATATTTACAATATAGGTAAGGTGTACAGTAAACAAGCATGATGAATCTTACTTATTTTGACAGCAATTCCTGGTTAATAGAAATCGATCGCCTGAGAATTTTGCTCGATCCCTGGTTGGTGGGCAAGTTGACTTTTGGCAATCAGGCTTGGCTCTTTGAAGGTAGTAAAAATAACCCCCAGCCAATTCCGCCAAATATTGACCTGATTCTGCTTTCTCAGGGGTTAGAAGATCACGCCCATCCTCCGACGCTAAAAGAGCTTGACAAGAGTATTCCTGTGGTGGCATCCCCCAACGCAGCCAAGGTAGTCAAGGAATTAGGCTATACAAATATTACTGCCCTAAAGCATCACCAGACTTATCAATTAGGACAGGTAGAAATTCAAGCCGTTCCTGGTTCACCAGTTGGCCCTACTCTAGTAGAAAATGGCTATATTATCAAAGGTTTAGAATCTGGCAAAAATATCTACTATGAACCCCACGGATATCATTCTGACTCGCTAAAGGAAGCAGCGCCAATTGATGTGATTATTACACCGATTATTAATCTTAAGTTGCCTTTATTAGGAGCAGTAATAAAAGGGCAGCAAACTGCACTACAAATATGTCAACAGTTAAATCCACAGGTAATCTTAGGTACGGCTGCGGGGGGAGACATTGATTTTAAAGGTGTAATTACCTCGGTGCTTCAAGCGGATGGGACAGTGGCAGAATTTAATCGTTTATTAGAGCAAAACAATCTCTCCACCAAAGCGATCGATCCTCAGTCGGGGCAAACTATTGAACTATGCTTGGTTTAATTAATGTTTAATAGTTGAATTAACGATCCGCAAAATGTCATAAGTTTGACATTGCATTGACATATCTAATTGTTAGCCTATAAATATCTAAACTTCTCACTACACTAACAGGCTGATGCTCACACTATTTAAACCTAGAGCTTTATTTTCTGCTCCAGAAAAACTGTCAGAAACTGCTAACCAAAATTGCACTTTAGTTCAAAATAATAGTTGTAATCAAACTCGTGCCGTCGTTGTCTTTTCTCATCATCGAGATTTAAAAGTAGCATTAGATGAACTACATCATGCAGGATTTTCTAATGATTGGATTACCTTGATTACTCGTAATACCAAACATTGCTCATGGTGTTCTGAATTAATTGCTAATAATTATTTTGAGGCGAAATTTAATTGTAGCCAAGTTGCTCAAAAGTTTTTTCGGCGATTATTTCAGCGAGGAAAATATTTAGTCCTGCTTTCAGGGAGCGATCCTGATGTTGATGCTGCCAGCAAAATTATGTCTCGTCGTCAAAAACATGCAAAAGTTTGGCGCTTTGAGTAATTTATCAAGCAACAATTACATAAATGTTATAAGAAGATAAATAATTAATTTAAGCAAATTCTAGCTAATGTTCCAGGTGAAATAAAAAGTAGTCCCTTGATTTAATGCGGACTCTAACCAAATTTTTCCTCCCTGATTTTCAACAATCTTTTTGACAATTGACAAACCAATACCAGTATTTTCTTTAGTATCTTTAGCAGCTAAAGTCTGAAAGATAGTGAATATTTTTGCTTGGTCTTCTAGGGCAATACCTATGCCATCATCTGCTACGGAAAACTGATAATATTTTTCTTGTTCGACAGCAGCAATTTTAATTGTGCCATCATCGCGGTGGTGATGTTTGATGCTGTTACTAATTAGATTACTAAATACCTGTTGTAAGGGTAGTGCTTCCGTTTGAATAACGGGCATTTTGCTTTGAATCTCAATTTTAAAACTGGGAGCAGGTGCTAAAGAATCAATAATGTCATGTAGTAACTTTTGTACGTCAACAGTAGTTTTAGTTTCCTGATATTTCCCCACACGAGAATATTCTAAAAGTCCGTCGATAAAACTATTCATGCGCTGCACGCGATCGCGCAACAGGCTCATATTCTTGCTAGTATCTTTATCTAGCTTATCTTCGAGATCTTCTTCAATCCATTCAGATAAGTTGGCAATCCCTCGTAAAGGCGCTTTTAAATCGTGGGAAACTATATAGGTGAACTGGTCTAACTCTTGATTACGCTCGTTTAAAAGTTGATTAACAGCAGACAAATTTTGATTAATTTGCGCTAGTTTTTTTGCTTTAAATTCTGACTCTTTTTGAGACTGTAGATAGAGTTTAATGGCTAATCCATAGCCCAAAATAATGGTAGAGGCGCTTATCCCTAAAGCAACATCACTAATTTTCCCAATCTTGGCTATTTTCTCTTGACGAACATTTAATAGCCGCCATTCTTCGTCGTTAAAAGTATCAATTGACTGGCGTATTCGATCCATTTTTACTTTGCCCTCAACTAAAACTGGTGTTAGCTGAGAAGATTTGTTTAAATCTGGTTGAGTTTGTAGTTGGCTTAGAATCTGTACTAGTAAACTTAAGCTGGTTTTGATTTGCTGTTTAGTTTGCTGGAAATGGAGTTGCTGTGAGGGATTGTCGGCAGTTAGTTCTTCTATTGCGCCTAGATGAAGAGGTATTTCTGTCTGCGCTGCTTCATATGGCTCTAAAAACTCAGGGTTTCTGGTGATCATATAGCCACGAATTCCAGTTTCTGCATCTACTATACCTTTCATCAGTAAGCTTGTTTCGCGGATTAACTCTTGAGTGTGGCTAACCCATCCCTGAGCTTCACTTTTAGACTGATATGACCAAACCCAAGTGGCGATCGCTGGAATTACAGAAATGACGGGAATAGCAAAAATAATTACCCCACGATACATCACTGGCAAGTTAGACCACAATTGATTTAGTCCTCTCAAGAGATTGATACCAAGCTAATTCTAATTATATCTAAGGTCAATCAGAGATCGCTTTTAAGCCAACCCAAGCGCCAAAAATAAACAATCAAACTAGTGGCGATCGCTAACATAATCCCTATACATACAGGATAGCCCCAATACCAGTCAAGTTCTGGCATGTTCCAAGGAGAAACTTCAGTATTAAAGTTCATCCCGTAAATCCCTGCCACAAAAGTTAAGGGAATAAAGACGGTGGAAATTACCGCCAGTAGCTTCATCACCTGATTCATTTTGTTACTCACTGCTGAAAGATAGACATCCATTAACCCTGATGCCAGTTCACGATAAATTTCCAGAGTGTCAATGATCTGAACTGTATGGTCATAGCAGTCTTTGAGATATCGCAAGACATGATCGCTAATCAAAGGATGACCGTCTCTAATTAAAAGATTTAAGACATCTCGTTGAGGCCAAACAGCACGGCGTAAAGATAGTAGTTCGCGCTTAATTTGATGAATCTTGCCAAGAGTGGCTTGTGTGGGCTGGGTTAAGACTAATTCCTGTAATTCTTCGATTTTTTCACCATATAACTCTAATACAGGAAAATAACTATCAATCACCGTATCCCAGAGAGCATAGGTCAGATAGTCGGCTTTTTGCTGGCGAATGATACCTTTACATTTTGCTATGCGATCGCGTACGGGGGTAAAACAGTCTTGCTGGGGTTCTTCCTGTACGGTTAAGAGATAGTTTTCACCCAAAATAAAACTAACTTGCTCTAACCAAACGCCTTTGGTATTTAAATTGACCATCTGGGTAATGATCACTAACTGATTTTGATAGTCTTCTAACTTCGGACGTTGAGGAACATTAACAATATTTTCAAGTAACACAGGATGTAAATCAAACACCTCTCCTAGCTTCTCTAAAATCAAGCGATCGCCTAATCCCCCTACATCCACCCAAGATACCGAATCGGTAGTCAGATGAGTAGTACATTCCTCTGGGGTTAAGTTAGTTGCATAATTATGTTGATGCCGATCGTAATCAATTAAAGTAATTTGTGGAGGTTTGGCTCGATCGGCGATCGTCATCGTTCCAGGTATACTACCTGGTTGATTATAGGCGTAATTTAGTGGCATTGATTGATAGGAGTTACCACTTTGATTTCGATGGAGAGAGCTAGTCTTGGCAAGCATAATTAGTAATCATCATGTGCAGTAACTAATTGTCTCTTAACCCACCCTTTTTTAGTCAAACTATTCTCGATCAAATTTCTCTCTATTTAAGTGATTAAATTGTATGCCTTATGAATTAATTGATGTAATGCTATGATTGTCGGAATATACGTACTCTTTAATCAATTTTAATCAACAGTAAAAAATTTTATGACTACAAGTGTGCCTAATTCAGCTACAGACAACTCTCTTTTGGATTTAACTACGTTTACTCAAGCTTTAGATTCCCTGCGCAATGATGCTGATTCATTGCGCCAATCTTATGCAACAGCAAAGCCTTATCCGCACTTAGTAATTGATAATCTTTTTCAACCTGAACTGCTCGATCGCTTAGCGGCAGATTTTCCTAAACCTGACCAGAGAGATTGGTTACTTTGGGACACCCGCAATGAGTTAAAGAGTACTTCTCGGGGTATTGAAGGATTATCAACCTTTACGCAAATATTTTCTCTTTGGCTTAATTCAGTAGATGTAGTTAAAACTATTGAATCAATCGTGGGCATAGACAACCTAGTGGGCGATCCCTCATTCCATGGTGCGGGATTACACGAAATGCATCGCGATGGCTGGTTAGCAATGCACGCTGACTACACCAGACACTTCAGTATGCCTCTGATGCGTCGCATTAATGTCTTGATTTATCTCAACCGAGATTGGGATGCTAGCTGGGGAGGAGAACTAGCATTGCAAGATGCGACCAACGAAGATACTAGAGTTAGTTATCCTTGTTACTTCAACCGAACTATTATTTTTCCTACCACATCCCAAACTTTTCACGGCGTTCCCACTCACCTATCTTGTCCACCAGATCGTAGCCGTAAACTACTTTCAATTTACTATTGGAGTCCTATTCCCATGCCCTTATGGTCAAAAGTGGGAACTCCCTTACTGTGGGCATCAGATAATAAAAACAAACTCAAAAGATTACTCAAAGGAGTCTAAATACTAAATTCTGTTGGTAGACAACATTTGAAAGTTGAGCAAAGATAATAGGTAATGAGTAATGGGTAATAAAATTTCAGCGGATTTAGTCTAATTTTAGGTTTAATCGTGTATTAAGTACTATTTCCTATTTCCTATTTCCTATTTCCTATTTCCTATTTCCTATTTCCTATTTTTTACTTACAAGCCGATTATCTTAAAAAATCTTAAACTTGCTGCTCAATCGCTGCTTTGTATACCTGCCGAATTTTCCGCAAGATCCGATCCCAAGTTGAATTTTTGCAATCTGGGTTGGCAGGATCGCAACTTTGAATTGCTTCAACTAGTTTTGCTTCCCTCACGTCTACATAGCCATCGCTGTAGACCAAAGCGCTAATTTTTTCTAGTAGTTGATGATAATCTTCAGCCGAGTGGTTTTGACCAAAATATTCTTCTAGCCATTGATAGCATTCAGCAGCTTTAACTGGTCGTAATTCTGAGAGTAGAGGTCTAATTTCTGGATCGTCAGCTAATTGAAAGTCTTGGGCTACACGACGCAGGTACGCTCTTTCTTCTGGTTGAATTACACCATCAATCCAGGCAGCAGCAATGATAATTTTAAGAATTTGCTTCATCTTTCTTGTCCTTGTTTCACCCATCTCAACTATCTCGCACTAGTCTCACCATAAAAAATCCATCCATATTAGATTGGTGAGGATAAATTTTAATCCAGCCTTCAGAGGTTCCCCAATTTTGCGCGATCGCATTATTAGGATCTATACTCCAATGCGAATTATTTGTCAAAAACGATTGTACTACTTTTTCATTTTCTAAAACATTAAGAGTGCAGGTGGCATAAACTAACACACCTTTTGGTTTGACGCAAAGTGCTGTCTGTTCGATTAGTTCTGTTTGCAACTCAACCAGTGACTCAACGGCTTGGTTAGTCTGTCGCCAACGGATATCAGGACGTTTGTGTAGTGTACCCAAGCCCGAACAGGGTGCATCTAGCAATACTCGATCTGCGAGATTATTAAAGCGCTCAAGTTTGCGACTGTCTCCTACTTCTATTTTAATTGAGTTTAACTGTAACCTCGCTGCATTTTCCCTAACTTTATTTAAGCGTTTAGCAGCGCGATCGCTAGCAATAATTTGACCATTATCCCCCATTAATTCGGCTATATGAGTGGTTTTACCACCTGGAGCCGCGCAGGCATCGATTATCATTTCCCCAGGCTGTGGATCGAGCAAATGCGTGACTAACTGAGCGCTACTATCTTGAATCATCCACCATCCCTGCTTATAGCCAGGTAAATCGGTGACAGCTCCTGGGTTTTCCAGTCGTAATCCTTGAGGTAAGTTGGGTATGCGCTCAACAGATATACCCGCATCGCTCAAAGCTTTTTCTACCTGTTCAATGGAGGCTTTTAGCAGATTAACTCGTAAATCAATTTTGGGCGATCGATTAAACCAAGCCAGTAGTTGATCTACTTCTTCCATCGGTAACTGTTCTAACCACGTCTCGACAATCCAATCGGGAAAACTGTGCTTGATTCCCAAGCTGCTAATGGGATCTGCTGGTAGCTGTAAGGGATCGCCCAATTCTGCCTGACGGATATAGCTGCGCAATAAGCCATTAACCACGCCTCCTAGTTTAGATATGCCATTTTCTTTAGCTAATTCGACGCTGGTATTAACTGCTGCTGAGTTGGGGATGCGATCGAGATAGCGTAATTGATATAAACCCAAGTGCAGAATAATCCGTAAATCTGGGGGTTGCTGCGCTGCTTTTTTCTTTCCCAGTAAATCGATCAACGTATCTAAGGTACGCTGACGGCGCACAATACCATAGACTAATTCACAGGCAAAATTACGGTCTGTTTGACTAACTTCTAGGGATTTATCTACCGATTTAAGGACACGGTTGAGCGCCATATCTGTATAGGCTTTCTGTTGATAAACATTTTTGAGGGCGAGGAAAGCCAAAGAGCGAGAATTAGGAAGGGATACCATGCACAAAAGAGAAGATTGCCCTATTTATCTTACAGCGATCGCCTTGTAAGTAGGAAATAGAAAATAGGAAATAGGAGGTAGGGAATTAGGGAATTAGGGAGAGATAAATAATTCCCACCGCATAAGTATGATTATTCTTCAACAGTGAGTTCTAAAGGACTAGCTTCGCGTCGCACTTCGTTATCAATTGTTCAATGATCAGTGATCACTGATCATTGATAGCTTCTACCCCGCCAGGAAGTCGGTTTTTTCAGAGAAGATAAGAAGATGCGCAACACTGCTAGTTGGTCTGCCAAGGGGGATAACCAGAAGAACCAAGACAAGCTGGAATAGGAAGGAGCGATCGCTATTAACATACCGTAACGCAATAAAAGCAGAAAAGCGTTTAAACTAAATAAAATAAATATGATGGGGTCATTATTGCCCAAATACAGCAGATAGCCAGTCAATAGCAATAAAGGTAGGGGTAAAGCCTGAACACACAGCAAAAATAAAACATCTCCCCAAACTTGAGCAGGATTAGCTGCATCTTTAAGATCGAGCGATCGCCCCCATTCATTCCAGGTTTCTTTCGCCCCCTCATACATTCTGACTTTAATTACTTTTGAGCCATCAAAAAAGCCAACTTTATAGCCAGCAGCTGCAATATTGCGCGCTAAGGTAACATCATCGCAAAATGAACCCGCAGCAGAGGTATAACCATCAAGTTGCTCCAATACTGCACGGCGACATAAAAAGCATTGTCCATTTGCCATTACACGACTCGGACTGACAGCATCTACCCCTGCTGAGTCAAAACGATACAGCAACGTCATTAGTAAGGCAGGTTGTAGACACCATTCTCCAGGGTATTGCAGAATAAACTGGGGTGCGAGGGACACCATGTCGTAGTTTTCTGCTGCTGCCACCTTAACCAAGCTAGCAATTAAACCAGACTGAGGTTCAGTATCCGCATCAATACCTAAAAACCACTCACTATGGGCAGAAATATGCAAATATCCTGTATGTAGCGCCCAAGGACGACCAACCCAGCCAGTCGGCAAAGGATCATCAGTAATCAGACGTAACCGAGGATCGCTTTGCCTGGCAGCTTTAACAATGTCTGGTGTGCCATCTTGAGAATTACTATCGACGATAATCGCTTCCCGTAGTTCATAGCTTTGCTGACTCAAGCCTGTCAGACAGGGCATAATTCTCTCTGCTTCGTTAAGAGTAGGCACAACCACACTTACTTTACCCATAAGATCGGGTTCTGCTGCTTGGGGTAGTAAAGGCGATCGCCTTTTAGCTCCTTTGAGTAAACGAGATAATAAAATTGCGGTAGCTACTATCTGGGAGATTAAAATCCCCAAAAAAAAGCCGTAGAAAAACTCCAAGTTCACTCTTTAAATTAGCTAATAGTTAATTATTAATTAGTAGTTGCTAGAGTGTTACCTTCAGTAGCCTTGTTTTGATTGGTGGCAATCCAGTAAAGAACTAACAAAGGCAAAATACCAAGCACAACACCTAACAATACAGGAATATAGAAACCTGCTGCCAAACTTAATACAGCAGCAAAGACAAAATTAGCTAGATAAATGAACACGGGAAGCTTGAGATCTTTACTATTAATGGTTAACGGTTTCACCTTCCACAGCAAAGTAGCTACCGTCATAAATAGTACTCCTGTCCCCATCCAGCCTGCAAAATTTTGATAAGGCATACCGAAAAATGCTCCAGGCTGATCCCAAACCCAAAAAGGAACTGGTGCTTGACTCATAGCAGGATCGAGTACAAAATCCCAGGAGGTAAGACATAGTGAACCACAAATAATTGCCCCTAGTTCACATAACCAGTTGTTAATCTCCAGTCTTTTCAATCCAGCCAGCGCAATAATATAGGCACTGAAGCCGAGATAAAACCAAGATAGAGGAATAGTAAACGGTACTAACCCAGCAATTTTATAACCCAATCCACTCAAATAACGATATTCACCAAAGGGAAACCCTGTGCTAGTACCCAATAATTCACTACCCAGGGATAAAGCGATCGCTGGAATCATAAAGCTTAACCAATGCCATACTCCTAATGTACGATAGGCATACAAAGCTACCGCAGCCGTTGCTAACAGCATATAAACCACCCCGCCACCAGCCATTGACCAGCCAAAAATCTGAGAACCCCAGGCAAATTCAGCTAGCTTTGCCTGAAACTCAATATTGGGCAATACCAGTACAATTCCCGCTAGGCCAAATGCCATCGCTAAAACGTGACCGATCAGTAAGTAATTTTCTGTTTTGGATGCTCGCTTCATAAATTAACTACTGTAAACACTTATTGTATAAAAATTAGACTCATAGATCAGTTTACAAATATTCATCAAAAAATGTATAGCAAAACCAGGAATTAATTCTTAATTCAAGCTATCTTGCCAAAAAAGCAGTTAAAAATCATCAGTAAGCAAGGGTGTCTCCTAAAATAGTACAGTGATGATAAGTATGGTTAACTCTAAATTATTAAACATTATCTAGTTGCCAAGAGTGACCAGAAAAAGGTAAAACAACTAAGTCTTAGTAGGTATAAAAGAAGGGTAATTTGATGTACCAAGGAAGTATAACAGAGTTACATCAGCAGTTAGTTAACAAAGAACGTTCGGCAGTAGAAATTGCCCAGGCTACTTTAAAACAGATCGAAGCAGTAGAACCAAAAGTAAAAGCGTTTTTGGCGGTAACTGCCGAATCAGCACTAGCCACCGCTAAAGCAGTAGACGATAAGATTGCAGCAGGTGAAACCATTGGCATACTTGAAGGTATTCCTGTGGGAATCAAGGACAATATGTGTACTAAGGGGATTAAAACCACCTGCGCCTCCCAAATTTTGGCTAATTTTGTGCCTCCTTATGAATCTACCGTTACGCAGAAGCTCAAGGATGCAGGCACAGTAGTCGTCGGCAAAACTAACCTTGATGAGTTTGCTATGGGGAGTTCGACGGAAAACTCTAGTTATCAAACTACAGCAAATCCTTGGGACTTAGAACGAGTACCAGGAGGTTCTTCTGGTGGTTCAGCCGCAGCCGTAGCCGCAGGAGAATGTGTCGTTTCTCTCGGTTCAGATACAGGGGGATCGATTCGTCAGCCAGCCTCTTTTTGTGGGGTTGTGGGGTTGAAGCCGACTTATGGTTTAGTGTCTCGTTTTGGCTTAGTAGCTTATGCTTCTTCCCTAGATCAGATTGGGCCTTTTTCTCGTACCGTGGAAGATTCAGCGATTTTGTTAAAAGCGATCGCTGGGTATGATCCCCATGATTCTACCAGCCTGAAGGTAGATATTCCCGACTATACTCAATATCTCCAGCCTGAACTCAAACAAGGCTTAAAAGTAGGCATTATAACCGAAACCTTTGGCTCAGGATTAGATCCAGTAGTCGCCGAGTCGGTGCAAAAAGCGATCGCTAAATTAACAGAACTTGGTGCAGAAGTCCAAGAAATTTCTTGTCCTCGTTTCCGCTATGGTCTACCTGTCTACTACATGATTGCTTCTTCTGAAGCCTCGGCTAACCTTGCTCGTTACGACGCGGTCAAATATGGGGTACGCGAAGCATCAGAGAACTTGCTAGAAATGTATACCAATACTCGTGCTGCTGGCTTTGGTGCAGAAGTTAAGCGTCGAATCATGTTGGGTACCTATGCCCTCTCGGCGGGATATTATGATGCTTATTATCTCAAGGCGCAAAAAGTACGGACTTTAATCAAACAAGACTTCGATCGAGCATTTGCCGACGTAGATGTTCTAGTCTGTCCAACTTCTCCTTCGACGGCTTTTAAAGCAGGGGAGAAAACTGATGATCCCCTATCAATGTATCTTTCTGATTTAATGACTATTCCCGTTAACTTAGCGGGTTTACCAGGAATTAGTATTCCCTGTGGTTTTGATGCTCAAGGCTTACCGATTGGCTTGCAGCTAATTAGCAATGTGCTAAGAGAAGATGTCTTGTTTCATACTGCTCATGCCTACGAACAGGCGACACAATGGCATCAAAAACAACCAAGTCTGTAAACAAAATCTTGTAGGGGCGAACGGCTATTCGCCCTTACGTCTCAAATTTCGTCGGGAATCACCCATTTCGGCGGTTCAGATATCTTCTTCATGCGGGCTATTTCCGCCATTTCTAACATCTTGTCTAACGAAGTATCTTTAATAAAATTAGCAGCCTGGTTTTGATACTCTTTATGCGGACAGCGATCGCCTAAAACACAGCCTTGAGCGCAATCTACCGCACAGTTTACTTGATCGGGATTCATGTTCTCATTTTAAAACTCATCTTTAAGTATTTTAAGCGATCGCAACTAGATTGATCTTCAGGAAACTTAGCACCTACCAATCCTAAGCTAGATGAGACTAAACACAGATCGAGATTCATTTCATTTCATCAGAGAAATCAAAGCGGGTACAATAAGCCAATAAAACCATTAGCCCAATAAATTTTGCGAAGTATCTCTAATTCAATAGTTATAAATAGAGGCTCATGAACCTGACACCAATTTGGGGTTCTCTAACCGTATTTATTGTTTGTCCTTTGCTGGGTGGGTTGCCCTTAATTGACTGGCTGACCTATGCTCTTACTGGTCGTCAATTAGGCAAACTAGGCACTGGGAATATTTCAGTATCCGCAGCCTTTTATCATGGCGGTAAAGTAGCTGGTGTGTGCGCTGTACTCTCCGAAGCAGCCAAAGGAATTACTGCGGTTTTCCTCACTAGAGTATTTTTCTCGACAGGTTCAGCTTGGGAAATTATCGCCATTATTGCCCTGGTGATGGGACGTTACTGGATTAGTAAAGGTGCGGGAACAACCAATGCTGTCTGGGGCATTGTGGCTCATGATCCGCTCTCAGCAGGATTAGTCTGGTTGATTAGTCTAGTGGGATTTACAATTATTCGCGATCGCCTCATGGGGAAATATGGTGCTTTAGTATTATTAGTGGTGATGATTGGCTTGCGTCATCCTTACCAACCAGAATATGCTTTTGCTACTTTTGGCTTGGCCTGTTTATTGGGCTGGATCTATCAAAATATCCCCGATGATTTAGATTTGGCTGCCACTACCGATAAATCTAGTCAAAGCAAAATGTTTCGTTTTTTTCAGGGAGACAAAAATATTATTAGTCTAAATAGCAAATTAGATGCCCGCGAAGTCGGGGCAAAAGCGGCCAACTTGTCTCGGCTCAAACGTCAGGGATATGATGTAGCTGAAGGCTGGATCTTACGTCCTGGAGACGATCTAAAAGCCTTGATCCAAAAGCTCGAACCCACAGTTCAAACGCCCCTAATTGTACGTTCTTCAGCAATTGGCGAAGATTCTGAATCAGCTTCCGCTGCGGGACAGTATATTAGTATTCTCAACGTTACCAGTAAAGATCAATTAGAATCAGCCATTATTGATTGCCAGGCTTCCTATCTAGACAGCAGTGCGATCGAGTATCGTCGCCAAAACCAGCAACAAGAGTCATCGATGGCGATCTTAATCCAGCGACAGATTGAGGGTCAATATAGCGGGGTGGCATTTAGTCGCGATCCTGTAAATCAGTTACGAGATACAGTAGCGATCGAGGCATTACCAGGCAAAGCAACCAAAATCGTCTCAGGTAAATATACTCCTCAAAGATATCAGGTGGAGATTTCTCAGACCTCTTCGGCAACTTCATTAGAAGAGCAGACAATTACTGTGATTGCCGAAAAGTCACAGCAGAGTAACGTTATTCCCCAGCACATTATTGAATCGGTAGCACTTTTAGCCAGGGAAATGGAGGATTTATTTGAGGGAATTCCCCAGGATATTGAGTGGACTTATGACGGCACTAGACTATGGCTATTGCAGGTACGTCCTATTACAACCATGCAGCCGATTTGGACGAGACGCATCGCTGCGGAGGTGATTCCTGGCAAAATTCGTCCCCTAACCTGGTCGATTAATCAGCCTTTAACCTGTGGTGTTTGGGGTAAAATCTTTACAATTGTCTTAGGAGATCGCGCTAAAGATTTAAACTTCGAGCAAACTGCTACCCTACACTTTGCTAGCGCCTATTTTAATGCCTCTTTGTTAGGTACGATTTTCCGTCGCATGGGTCTGCCACCCGAAAGCCTAGAATTTCTGACCAGAGGAGCAACATTTAGCAAACCACCCTTGAGTTCGACCGTGAGAAACTTGCCTGGACTCTGGCGACTTTTAAAACGAGAATGGCGCTTAGACACTGACTTTGAGAGCGATCGCGTCAAGCTTTTTCGTCCCATTCTGGCGGCAATTGCCAACCAACCAACCACAGAATTATCATCGACAGAAATTATTGAAAGGATTAATACAATTCTGGGACTACTGGATAAAGCGACCTATTACAATATTCTCGCTCCTCTCAGCTTTGCTATTCGCCAAGGCATGTTTAAAGTTGCCGAAACTGAATTAGATAATAGTCAAGCGCCAGAAGTCATGGCAGTAAGTTATTTAGCCGAAATAGCGACTGAAGCCCGTAAACTTTTAGCCACCGAACAAATCACCTTTGACTCCAGTGCCTCCTTATTTGCTCATATTGCCGAAAATTCCGAAGGGAGCAGCGTCATGGAGCGATTCAATCTCTGGCTAGATCAATATGGCTATTTAAGTGAAGTAGCGACAGACATTGCCGTACCGCGCTGGCAAGATAAGCCTGGTATTCCGCGACAGATGTTTACTCGGTTTTACTTTGATGTCCACGGTGCCAAAATTGCCCAAGCCAAATCTAGTATTTCTTCACAGTCTTGGCAGGCAAAATTAGTCCAAAAAAGATTAGACCTTAAAAGTCAGGTAGGAGAAATATACAACAGACTATTAGCACAATTGCGTTGGGCTTTTCTAGCTTTAGAACAACAGTGGCTGGATTGCGGTTTAATTGCTGAAGCAGGAGACATTTTTCTACTCAAGCTAGAGGAAATTACTACTCTGGTAAACAATAGCGCTCAACATCACCCACTCAAACAAGATTTACCCGAACTAATTCAAACCAGAAAGCAACAGTGGCAAGCAGCAGTAAAATTAAATCCTGTCCCTAAATTAGTTTATGGCAAACCCCAAACCATTACCTGGCAAGCGCCTACAATTAACCTACCCAATCAGATACAGGGTATTGGTAGTAGCTCTGGTCAAATTGAAGGAGTAATCAAAGTTATTTCTAGTCTGCAACAAAGCGATAGCGAAGCGTGGGCTGCGCCCAATCGCATCAATCGCCAAACCATTATCGTTGTTCCCTACACCGACGCTGGCTGGTCACCTCTTCTTGCCCGTGCAGGGGGGTTAATTTCGGAAGTGGGAGGTCGTTTGTCTCATGGTGCGATCATCGCTAGAGAATACAATATTCCTGCGGTTATGGACGTAGATAATGCCATGAACTTATTTCATGATGGCCAATTAGTCAGACTAGATGGTCAGACAGGAATTATCGAAATACTTAACTAATCCTACAATGAACTTAAAGATCATCCTTTGGATACCGTGCCAAAGTGAATAATGATCATGCTTATTTCTCTTTTTGAACTATATTAAAGATTAACTATTATCTTGTTATATGCTTTCTCTGATTATCGTTGTCGCCGTGGTCTTATCTGGTTCGGCCTTTTGTTCTGGGGCGGAAGCGGCAATACTGTCTATTTCGCCGATTAAAGTTAGGCAATTAGCTCAATCTAAAAAACCAGCAGCTTTAGCTCTGGCAAGTATTCGTTTGCATATTACTCGACCCATAGCCACGATTGTTATTCTCAACAATATTTTTAATATTGTTGGCAGTATTCTGGTTGGTAGTCTGACTACGAAGATATTAGGCCTTAAGTGGTTAGGACTCGTGTCGGGAGTTCTCACGTTTTTAATTATTATCTTTGGCGAAATTACACCTAAAACCGTAGGTCAACGCTATGCTGAACCAATCAGTTTATTTGTCGCCATTCCTGTTAAGTTTTTAACCATAATTTTTACGCCCTTAGTGTGGCTAGTTGAACGTGCCACTTCTCCTCTGGTTAAACGTCAGAGCCTACCCACTACTGATGAGGCTGAAATTAAATTTTTAACTAACATCGGTTATCAAGAAGGGGTGATCGAAGACGATGAAGCAGAAATGATTCAGCGAGTATTTCAGCTAAACGACCTCAACGCTTCAGATTTAATGAGTCCGCGTATTATTGTCACTTATCTAAAGGGCGAACAAACCTTAGCTGAATGTCAATCCGAAATTATCAAATCTCAGCATACTCGCATCTTAGTAATTAACGAAACTATTGATGATGTTACGGGTTTGGTGCTAAAAGACGAACTTCTAACCGCTATGATTGAAGGACATGGCGATCGCCAAATTAATACTCTTCAGCGTCCCGCCCATTTTGTTCCTGAAACTAATCGTGCCGATAAACTTCTTAAGGTATTTCAAGAAAACCGCGAACATTTAGCAGTAGTCCTCGACGAATACGGTGGAATGGCAGGAGTTGTCACCCTGGAAGACGTTTTAGAAGTGCTGACAGGAGAAATTGTTGATGAGACTGACCGTAATGTAGATTTACAAGAGATTGCTCGTAAGAAGCGTCTACGCTTACTTAAATCCAGAGGAATTAACAACGAGTCATTAACTTAAACTTACCCTGAATTAGCAATCCCGATAAATAATAAGCAAAACAATTACTTAATTGGCGATCGCCAGCTATATTTCAGCTAAATAATCTGGCGAATTGTTAATCAGAAACTTTTAAGATCTTAATCTAAAAAGTTTTTAAAAAAATCGATTACCTCTAGTAGTAAAATTAATATTAATCTTAGATAAATTTAAGATAAAGATTAGTTTAATTTATTTTTGATGACTTTTATAGATGCTCTTTTGCCATTATGATTATAAAAGTTTTGTTACTACTTATATAATTTAACTTTTAATAAGTAAAATCAAAAATTTTAAACTTTTTTAAGATTTTTTTAACTCACGATCATGTATAGACCCGATCGAGTTCTTACTCAAGAACAGCAAGATCTTTTGCCCACAGAAGAAGATGTTTGCTTTTATGAGTCACACGGCTGGTATATCTCCCCCCCCGTAATTCCTGAAGTCGTAATCGATCGGGCGATCGCTGGTAGCCAAGCATTTTATCAGGGAGCTAGGGATGGAGTGCTTCCCATCGCTACAGGCTATAGCAACTGGAAACCAGAAGACGGCGATATTATCCGCAACAACGAATTTGTCTCACTGCAAAAAGCCGAACTAAAGCAGTTAGCACTTCAACCAGTCATTGGCGCGATCGCCGCTAAATTAGCCAGGACTAGTGAGATTCGGATTTTAGACGATCAACTAGTCTACAAACCTCCTGCTAAGTCGTCGGCAAGAGTTAGTAGCGCGGTGGGGTGGCACAGCGATCGCGCTTACTGGAGTACCTGTAGTTCAGATAATCTTTTGACTGCCTGGATTCCTTTCCACGATTGTGATGAAGCAAGAGGCCCTTTAGTAGTTTTAGACCAAAGTCATCGCTGGCCTGGTTTACAGTCAATGCGCCATTTTAATAATGCTAATTTAAGGGAGCTAATCCAAGAGTTACAAGCAGCAGGCAAACAAGTAGTTGAAATCCCCATGACTCTTAAAAAAGGTCAGGTTAGCTTCCATCACTGCTGGGCAATCCATGGCAGTTATCCTAATCATAGTCAACAGCATCGACAAGCCTTGGCAGTTCATCTTCAGGATCGAGATAATTGTTATCAACCCTACACCAATCCACAGGGCAAAGAAATTCATATTTTCGATGAACAACTCTGTCGTAAGCTAGCCAACGGCGATCCTGATTTTAGCGATCCCCAAGTATTTCCTGTGGTTTGGGTTGCGCCGTAACAGCTGTTTAATTAGACCTCGATGTTAGCTCAAATCAAGCTGAAGCTTATAAAATTTGTAATTTTAAGACCAATTATTATATTAATATCATTTGATCGGCAATGGACATAGTTACTTTAGATGTAAATCATCCTTTGTGGTTGGCAACCCTCGAACAATTGCCTCACGATGTATATCATCTACCAAACTATGTTGCCTTAGATGCTCGACGTACAGAGACTCTTCCCGAAGCATTTCTCTTACAGGATGACGATAAAATATTTTTTGCCCCCTATTTACTCCGTTCTTGTACTGATATTGCAAATTCTTTTGGGGCAGAAGTTTATGACATTATCTCTCCTTATGGTTATCCTGGCATCTTAATGAGTGATGCTGCTGCTAATCATCCAGAATTCCCTGATTTTGCCCTTCAGCAGTTTCTCCACACTTTACAGACCAGAGGAGTATGTTCAGCTTTTCTGCGATTACACCCAATCTTGGGAGAAAATTTTGCCAAAGTTTTTCTGTCAAATCCTTTAATCGAAAATGGTAAAACTGTCTCAATTGATTTGACTTTAGATGAAGCTAAGATTTGGGCAAAAACTCGTAAGGGACATCAAAGTACAATTAATAAATGTCTAAGATTAGGATTTAGTGCCAAAACAGTATCCTTCACCGAATATATCGATGAATTTATTTCTATCTATGAAGAAACAATGAATCGGGTTAAGGCAATAGATATTTATTACTTTAGTCGTGATTACTTTGAAGGGTTATTAAAATTAGGCGAGAAAGTTCACTTAGGGATAGTTGAACTGCAAGGAGAAATTGTCTGTGCTTGCCTATTCTTTGAATCATGTGGCATTGTTCAGGCTCATTTAGGTGGCACCAAGAGTGAGTTTCTCAAGCAGTCTCCTTTTAACTTACTACTACATCAGATGCGACTTTGGGCAAAAGAAAGGGGAAATAAGTATCTACATATTGGCGGTGGCGTAGGTGGCAAGCACGATAATCTCTATACTTTTAAGTCAGGCTTTTCTAAACAGAGACATGAGTTTTTTACATTGCGCTCAGTGGTAGATTTAGAAAAATATAACGACTTACTACAGTTTAGGGCTAAGGCTATCAATAAATCTGTAGAAGAGCTACAGCAGTCCCAGTTTTTTCCCGCCTATCGTGCCAATTAGTAAATAAAGATCCTCCCACGATCCTAATGGTAATTAATTTTTGTAAAGTATCATTGCGACAGGTTTAGTTTTCTGGCTTGATAGGAGTAGCCAAATATCTATCGTGTTTTATAGCTCCTGTATATTTAGCTGGAGCTAAAGATAAGCAAAATTCGATCGCAGTCTTTTAACTAAGGATGAGCTAAATACTTTTGAATTGGGATATCGCACCACCCAAAAACAATTTTTCAGCCAACAAAAGACGATCGACAATAATTATCTTGATTTAGCATCGATTCTTTAGTCTTATTAATAGGAGTAAATCTACACCATGCAAATGCTTAAAAAAATATTCAATTCTGACAATAAATATTATTTAGAATTAGATGAACTGAAAGATTCTGAAGTAGTCCAATCGGCGTTAAAAACGGCGGAAAAGGCAACAGAAGTAGTTAAGGAAAAGGCGGTAGAAATAGCCAAATCTGAGCCAGTACAAGAGGTGGTAAAAACGGCTGAAGAAGCGGTGGAAACTGCCCAGAACAAGCTAGAATCAGCGATCGCTACTCAGGGTAAGCCTGCTCAGACTAAATCTACCAAAGCTACTACCGCCAAGGGAAAAGCGTCAAAAAATGGCAAAGTGACTGAGTCTCAAGCAGTAAAAAAAGAGGTTAAGACTACCCCTCAAAATGGTGCATCATCATTCGAGCCTCCATTTTGGGTTGCAGCAATGAGCAAGACCAACTCAACAAATAATAGTAATGGTCAAATGGCGGAAGCAACCTTTGCTGCTAGCGATAACTTAATGCCTATTACAACTAAATATCGTCGCCGTCCTGGGGGCAGTTTAGCTAAGTTTAAAGCTATGGCTAAAACAGCTAAAACACCCAGAAAATAAGCAGTTATTATTATCAAATTGTTAGCTTCGTTGCTCTGTTATTTGATAGTTAAACAGCGATCGCCGAAGGAAGAATTACCTGCCTCAAGGTATTCTTCCATTTTGATTTTTTCATTAATGATCTTTTGACACGAATTAAAATTCGGGAATTTTCTATCTTTAAGTTTTGCAGGGTAAAGCAATTGCCAGATTAGCGACAAACTTTGTCCCCCTTTCCGATAAGATGAAAGTTGCCGCTTTTTTATTGAAGCTAGCGCTTAGTTTAGTTAGGAAACCCGTCTAATTTAACTAGGCTTTTACATAGTTTGAAACGGGTTATTTAAAAGGAAAAATCAATGAATCAAGAAATTTTTGAAAAAGTAAAAGGCATCGTCGTCGATCAACTAGAAGTAGAAGCCGATCGCGTTACTCCAGAGGCGAGCTTTGCTAATGATTTGGGTGCTGATTCTCTAGACACAGTAGAATTAGTTATGGCTTTAGAAGAAGAATTTGATATTGAGATTCCTGACGAAGCAGCAGAACAAATAGATACCGTCGGCAAAGCAGTTGAGCATATTGCTACAGAGACTGCCGCAGCTTAATTCTCGTCATTCTGTTTAAGGGTGTCGATCGAGGCTGCCAACTTTATTGAAGTAATCGTCAAAAGTGTTCCAGCTTAATCGAGGATGAACATAATCAAGGGCAGCCTGAATCAATAAGTGCTACAGCAAAAGCGTATTAAAGAGCAAAAATGACAAATAGGCAAAACAAGCGGGTTGTAATCACGGGCTTGGGTGCAATTACCCCCATTGGTAAAAATCTAGCGGACTATTGGGATAGTTTATTGCAGGGGCGAAGTGGAGTAGGTGCAGTAACTCTATTTGATGCCTCAGAACACGCCTGTCAAATTGCTGCGGAAGTTAAGAACTTCGATCCTCACGAGTATCTCGATAAAAAAGATGCCAAACGGATGGATCGCTTCGCTCAATTTGGTGTTTGCGCCAGTATACAAGCGATCGCCGATGCCCAACTGGAAATTAATGAGCTTAATGCCGATCGGGTGGGAGTCCTAATTGGTACAGGGGTGGGAGGTCTTAGAGTAATGGAAACTCAAAATGAAAATCTGCTCACCAAAGGGCCCAAAAAAGTAAGCCCCTTCACAATTCCCATGATGATCGCCAATATGGCAGCGGGTTTGACGGCAATTCATACGGGAGCTAAAGGCCCCAATTCTTGCACGGTAACGGCCTGTGCTGCGGGTTCTCATGCCATTGGTGATGCTTTTCGGTTAATTCAGGGAGGCTATGCCGAGGCGATGATTTGTGGAGGCGCAGAAGCGGCAGTGACTCCTCTTTCCTTTGCTGGTTTCAGCTCGGCAAAAGCACTTTCTACTCGTAACGACAGCCCAGAAAATGCTAGTAGACCATTCGATCGCGATCGCGATGGTTTTGTCATGGGGGAAGGTTCGGGGATTTTATTGCTGGAAGAACTCGAACAAGCGCTTAAGCGTGGTGCCAGAATTTATGCGGAGATTGTCGGCTATGGTATGACCTGTGATGCCTATCACATGACCTCTCCTGTACCTGGGGGACAGGGTGCTACTAAAGCGATTGAGCTAGCGTTAGCAGATGGAAATTTAAATCCTAATCAAGTTGATTATATTAATGCCCACGGTACTAGTACTCAGGCTAATGACTCCAACGAAACTAAGGCCATTAAAAAGGCGTTGGGAGAAAGAGCAAGTCAAATCACAGTTAGCTCTACTAAGTCGATGACTGGTCATTTATTAGGTGGTTCTGGGGGAATTGAGGCCGTGGCTACAGTAATGGCGATCGCCAATAATCGAGTTCCACCCACTATTAATCTAGAAAATCTCGATCCAGATTGTGATTTAGACTATGTACCTAATTCTAGTAGAGAGCAGGAAGTAAACGTTGCCCTATCAAATTCCTTTGGTTTTGGCGGTCATAACGTTACTCTAGCTTTTAAAAAATATAGCTAAATCATTCAAATTTATTTTAAGCACAGATCGACGAATTAAAACTCTATAGTTTATGTTTTAATAGCCTCAAGCTAATAGTTAAGCAATTAAATTATTGATTGGCTGCTCACGGGGTGATGAGTCGATCTAAATTTTAAAATTTTAAAAGTGTTGGAACTTGCTAGCCGTTCCGATAGGATGAGAAGATAAACACAAGACTTGACATCAGAACCTTAAAATCTAGTCTGAATCAAAGCTCCTTTAGTAGTGTCCAAGCATACCCAAATTTTTTGTTTGCTCAGTAGTTTATTTATATAACCAATATGGTAGTTGCCACCCAATCAACTAAATCAGTTGAAGAACTTTGTATTAATTCGATTCGTTTTTTGGCAGTAGATGCCATAGAAAAAGCTAGTTCTGGACATCCAGGATTACCGATGGGCGCAGCGCCGATGGCTTTTGTGCTGTGGGATAAGTTCATGCGTTATAACCCGAAGAACCCTAAATGGTTCAACCGCGATCGCTTTGTACTTTCTGCTGGTCATGGGTCGATGTTGCAGTATGCTCTACTCTACCTCGCAGGCTATGATAGTGTCTCCATCGAAGATATTAAGCAGTTTCGTCAATGGGGTTCAAGTACCCCTGGACACCCCGAAAATTTTGTAACATCTGGGATCGAAGTTACTACAGGGCCATTAGGTCAAGGTATTGCTAATGGTGTTGGCTTGGCGCTAGCAGAAGCTCATTTAGCAGCGAAATTTAATAAGCCCGATGCCACTTTAGTCGATCATTACACCTATGTAATTGTGGGTGATGGCTGCAACATGGAGGGTATTTCTGGAGAAGCTTGCTCGTTTGCGGGACACCAAGGATTAGGTAAATTAATTGCCTTTTACGACGACAACCACATTTCGATTGATGGATCGACAGATGTAGCCTTTACTGAAGACGTTTCTAAGCGTTTTGAAGCTTATGGCTGGCACGTATTGCATGTTGAAGATGGGAATACAGATCTAGATGCGATCGCCAAAGCAATTGAAGAAGCTAAATCCGTCACCGACAAGCCAACTATGATCAAGGTGACGACCATTATTGGTTATGGTGCGCCAAATAAGCAAAATACTGGTGGTATTCACGGTTCTGCTTTAGGTGAAGA
The DNA here is from genome assembly GCA_019359095.1 of Pleurocapsa minor HA4230-MV1. Taxonomy (NCBI): domain Bacteria; kingdom Bacillati; phylum Cyanobacteriota; class Cyanophyceae; order Pleurocapsales; family Pleurocapsaceae; genus Pleurocapsa; species Pleurocapsa minor. The sequence goes on from JAHHHZ010000023.1 coordinate 94,928, forward strand.
CGAAATCAAGCTCACCCGCGAAAACTTAGGCTGGAACTACGAACCATTTGAAATTCCTGACGAAGCTCTTAGCCATATGCGCAAAGCAGTAGAGCGTGGTGCAGCAGATGAGCAAGCTTGGAATCAGGTAATGTCTGACTATAAAGCTAAGTATCCCCAAGAAGCAGCAGAATTTGAGCGTTTCCTTAGTGGTAAATTACCCGACGGTTGGTCAGATGTCTTACCAACATTTACCCCCGAAGATAAAGGATTGGCAACTCGTAAGTATTCAGAAGGTTGCTTAAACAAATTGGCTCCTGTGGTTACCGAATTGATCGGTGGTTCGGCAGATTTAACCCACTCTAATTTGACTGAGTTAAAAGGCTTTGGCGATTTCCAAAAAGGTGCTTATCAAAACCGTAACATTCACTTTGGTGTACGGGAACATGGAATGGGTGCAATTTGTAACGGAATGGCGCTACACTCTTCGGGATTAATTCCTTATGGTGCGACCTTCCTCATCTTTACCGACTATATGCGGGCGGCAATTCGCCTTTCTGCATTGTCAGAAGTAGGAGTAATTTGGGTCATGACTCATGACTCCATCGGTCAAGGTGAAGATGGGCCAACACACCAACCCATAGAAACTATCGCTTCTTTAAGAGCTATTCCCGACTTGACAGTTATTCGTCCTGCGGATGGCAACGAAGTTTCAGGAGCGTATAAAATTGCGATTGAATACGCTAAACAAAACAAACCAACATTGCTTGCACTATCTCGCCAAGGCGTACCCAACCTAGCAGGTAGTTCCATCGAAAAAACGACTAAAGGTGCTTATGTTCTTTCCTGTGGTTTTGCGCCTGAAGAATTAGATCTAATTTTGATTGGTACTGGTAGTGAAGTACAGCTTTGCGTTGGTGCTGCCGAAAAACTAATTGCTGATGGTAAGAAAGTGCGGGTTGTCTCCATGCCTTCTTGGGAACTGTTTGAAGCTCAAGATCAAGCCTATCGAGATTCAGTACTACCTAAAGTTGCTGCCAAACGTCTTTCTGTGGAAGCGGGAACTAGTTTCGGTTGGCAAAAATACACTGGTAGTGAAGGTGGCTCCGTCAGTATTGAGCGCTTTGGCGCATCCGCTCCTGGTGCTACTGTGATGGATAAATTTGGTTTCAGTGTTGATAATGTCGTCGCTAAAGCCAAAGAAATTATTGGTTAGTTTGAACCCAGTAACATTAGTTTGATTAATTTGATTATTTAGCCCTGTGATTACACAGGGTTTTTTGCTGATTATTTCTAATTATTTTTTGGTTATTTGCCGATCAGTGAACCAGCGCGAGCAAAAGGATAAAATCGCTGAGTAGCCTTGCCGATAATATTCTGACGGGGAACAAACCCCCAGTAATGGCTATCATAGCTATTATTGCGATTGTCACCCAAAACGAAATAAGAATTAGCTGCAACTACTTGAGTTTTGTATTCATAGTTAGGCAAATCTTGAATATAATTTTCCTGTAATGGCCGATCATTAATATATACTTTTCCGTCCTCGATCTGGATTTTATCCCCTGGTAGCCCAATAATGCGCTTAATAAAAGCTTCGTGGTAGTCTTGCTGCTGTAATGCTTCAGTTGGTGAAAAGATAATAATATCTCCTCGTTGAGGTGGACTAAATCGATAAGCCAACTTGTTAATGATCAGGCGATCGTTAACTTGCAAAGTTGGCAGCATTGATTCTGCGGGAATGTATCGAGCTTCAGCGATAAACCCACGGATAAAGAGCGCCAAAAATAGGGGATACAAAAAGATAGCGCCAATTAATCCAGCGATAAATCCGACGATGATTTTTCGCGATCGCTCTCGACGCATCGGAGCAGAAGCATAAGCGTGATATGGAGCAAAGAAGATTAAAAAAATCTGCAATAAGGCTGCAAGTATAGTAATAACAATTGGTATCTGCGGACTAGATACAAAAAAAGTGGCGATAAAAGCAGCAACAAATAGACTACCCAGCAACCATTTTTCGAGATAAGCATGTCCTAATCCAGGAATAAATCCCGATAAAAAAACCCCTAACCAAGCATCTTTATTTTGCTTGCGGGCAGATTCAAACTCTCGCGAATTTCTTCTTCTCGCCGTCTGATGGGCATCAAATAAATTCCAGATTGGTAAGATTGCTAAGGCAATTATTAAGACAGCAATACCGAGCCAATAGTTACCCTTGGAGTTAATCAGCAGCAAAATAGCGATGACGAGCAAAAGAAAATAGCTGAATAAAATAATGTATCCTTTAAGAACCTTTCCCGCATAAATTTGCCCTATACCTGGCAAAAGCTTGGATAAATTAACGGCAAGCCACGGTTCTTTATTGTTTGTTTCTTGAGATGAAGGTTGTTGAGATTGATTCATAAACTCATGCTTATTTAAACTGAGCTAAATTTTATCAAAAAGATTTTAGCTTTTTGTCCAATAAACTTATCTGAACCTTAGCAGTAGCAAGACGTGACGAAAGAGAAGAAATTAATCCTGTTTCTAGTTTGCGATCGCTATTATCAATCATTACTTGGTATAAACTAAAACTGAAAACGGCTGTAAAACTTTAATAGCGCGATCGCACAATAACCATAATCAACCTGAGCTTAATCAGTGATACCCCAACAAGTTAGTAAAAAAGCATACTCAAAAGCAGTTTCTTTAAGTTGTTCGTAACGTCCCGATGCACCGCCATGTCCTGCATCCATGTTGGTTTTTAGCAGTAGTAAATTATTGTCGGTTTTAAGATCGCGCAATTTGGCCGTCCATTTAGCTGGTTCCCAGTAAGCAACGCGAGGATCGTTCAAACCAGCAGTGATTAATAAATGAGGATAGTTTTGAGCTGTGACGTTATCGTAAGGGGAATAGGATTTCATGTAGTCATAGTCAGTTTTTTGTTGGGGATTTCCCCATTCTTCCCATTCAATCACCGTCAGAGGGAGAGATGGATCGAGAATAGTAGTAACTACATCTACAAAAGGAACATCGGCGATCGCAATTTTAAATAAATCGGGACGCATATTCAGCACAGCACCGATTAATAAACCACCTGCACTACCACCATTGATGGCAAGATGTTGGGGAGAAGTCCATTTTGATTGGATTAAATGTTCGGCACAGGAAATAAAATCGGTAAAAGTATTTTTTTTATGTAATAGTTTGCCCTCTTCGTACCATTTGCGTCCTTTTTCCGAACCACCTCTAATATGGGCGATCGCATAAACGACACCGCGATCTAGTAAAGATAGACGAATTGAAGAGAAATACACGGGATAATTTGCCCCATATGAACCGTAAGCAGTTAAGAAGCAAGGATTTGTACTATTTTTCTCCATCCCTTGTTTGTAAACTAGAGAAATAGGGATAGAAGTTCCATCAGAGGCTGTGGCATAGACTCTTTCGCTGACATATTGGGTGCGATCGTAACCTCCTAATACGGGAGTTTCTTTTTTTAATTCTCTTTCTTTGGTATCTAAGTTGTAATCAAAAATAGAGTTTGGAGTTATCAAAGAAGTGTAGCTAAAGCGAAAGATATTGGTGTTGTATTCGAGATTACCCGCATCACCTGCTGAATAAATCGGTTCGGGAAACGAGATATAGTGTTCTTCCCCTGTAGAAAATTTATGTATTCTAAGTTTGGGAACTCCTTCTTCTTGTTCGTAGATAATTAAATGGTCGCTAAAAGCACTAACACCTAAAAGATAAATTTCTTCTCGATGGGGTATTACCGTCTGCCAATTTTCTTTACTAATATTATTAACTGGGGTTTTCATTAATTTAAAATTAATTGCCCCTTCGTTAGTGGTGATGTAAAAATATTCACCGTGATGGGTTAGAGAATATTCAATTCCAGTCGATCGCGGTTGGAAAATTTGGAAAGAACCTGTCGGTTGATTGGCGTCGAGATAATGAACCTCGGATGTCACCATGCTACCCAAACTGAGAATGAGATAAGCATCACTGGCGGTTTTATCAACAGCTAGAAAGTAAGCTTCATCTGTTTCTTGATAGATTAAGACATCATTGTCAACAGCATCTTCTAAGGAATGACGAAATAAGCGATCGGGTCGATTGGCACTATCAACTTTGATATAAAATACAGTCTGGTTGTCATTTGCCCAAACGAAAGAATAATAAGTGTCGGGAATACTTTCGGTATAGACTTCTCTGGTATTTAAATCGAGAAAATAGAGAGTATATTTTTCTGCCCCAGTAGTGTCTATCGAGTAGGCTAAAATTTGATGGTTGGGACTGACAGAAAGTACTCCCACAGCAAAATATTCATGTCCTTCGGCAAGTTGATTTTGGTCGAGTAGTATCTCTTCTGGCGCGTCCACACTACCTTCTTTGCGGCAAAAAATCCCATAAGCTTTGCCTTCTTCTGTACGAGTGTAGTAATAATAATTATCCTTGCGCGAAGGAACAGAAAGATCGGTTTCTTGGATGCGAGATAGCATTTCTTGATAGAGATCTGCTTGCAATGACTCTGTATGTTTCATCATTGCTTCTGTATATTGATTTTCCGCCTCCAAGTAAGCAATGACTTCAGAATTTTCGCGCGTACGTAACCAGTGATAATCGTCGAGCCTTTCATCTCCATGAATCGAGTGGATATGAGCATGTTTTTGGGCGATAGGTGGGGAAAGTTGCTCTCGATCGGTCATTTTGATAGAGTTTTAATTTTTACGAGTTTAATGCGGTCAATTTTTAGTTTAACTCTTTAACTCTTTAGCTCTTTAACCATAAACAATAAGATTCACGGACGATAGAGCCACAGTGGTAAACCATTGGTAGATAGTTCAAATTGAAGTTCATCGATCGCCATACCGATACCTGAGTTGGCTTGACTTCTACCAGGAATCAAGCGATTAATCAAAGGCTTAGGTTCTTCAATATTAAAGCATTCAGTTTTATCGGGGTCTAAGCCAGCTAATTCTGCTGCCCAACGACGGGCATCTTCTTCTGTACCTAAGCGGTCTACTAAACCCAATTCTAGAGCCTGTTCTCCCGTAAATACTCGACCATCAGCAAAGCCTCGGACTATCTCTTCGGCTAACCCCCGTCCTTTAGCTACGGTAGCCACAAACTGACTATAGCTCACATCAATTAGCTGTTGGAGAATTTGTTCTTCGGCTTCAGTAGTCTGGCGATCAAATGCCAGGATATCCTTATAGGGCCCAGACTTAATTACTTTGAAAGAGACCCCCACTTTATCCAAAAGCCGTTCTAAATTATTCCCCCGCAGAATTACGCCAATACTGCCTGTAATTGTGCCTGGATTAGAAACAATATGTTTTGCCCCCACACCAATATAGACTCCACCTGAAGCGGAAATATTACCAAAGCTGGCAACGACCTTAACGTCCTTATCTGACTGTAGTCGTTGCAAAGCGGTAAATATCTCATGAGAATCTGCTACTGTTCCGCCAGGAGAATCGATTCGCAATAGTAGAGCAGGAAACTTCTTCTCTTCAATAGTTTTGAAAGCTTTGAGGACTTGTTTGCGGGTCTCTGAAGCGATCGCACCAGTGATTTCAATGCGCGCAATTTGTTTTTTGGTTTTGTTAAACGGCCAGATCATTAAAAGCTATCTACTGTTTTAAGTTAAAAGGGGACAAGATATCAATACTAACTTAGTCTTGATCTGCCTCCCGTTGAATTTTAACTGATTATTGATTACCTTTAACTGTTGATAATCTAAGTAAGTAATTAGTACTAATCAGCAGATCTTAAATTAAATTATAAGGCGATCGCGATCGCGGTTTACCTATTGTAATCTGAACAGTTTTATATTGCTTTATATTGCCCTACTTCACTAAATCGTTTACTGCTATGCCTAACACAGGAACATTAGAAATTTTTAATTGCTCGACGGCTTTAGTCAATAATGTTGTGTCTATTTTGCCCAAACCTGTAACCAGAATAACTCCATCTGTTTTACCTGCTAAGAGATTAACATCGGCATAGCCAACCAAAGCGCATAAATCATAGATTACTAGATCATAATTACTTTTTAGCTCTTCCATTAGCTTATACATTCCACTAGATGCCAGCAAAAGACTACTTTCATAAGACATCAGTTCATTAAAGCCAGAACTCAAAACAAACAAGTTATCATCAAAGGGTGATTTTTGAATATGTTCTGAAACCAGACTCGGATCATGTTGACTGAGGATGTTTTTTAAACCAATTGCAGATTCTAATCCCAAACTTTCAGTCAAACGTACTTTACTCCGCAAATCTGCATCAACCAATAATACCTTTCTACCCATAGATGCTGTTGCTCGGGCAAGATTAAGGGCAACAGTAGATTTACCCTCTCCAGATACGGCAGAGGTAATGGCAATAGATTTTAAGCTGGTGTCAAATTCTGAATACTTTGACTCAGCAGTAAAATTTAGTAACCCTAAATTGGCTGCAAAAGAACAGAATGCTTCGGTAGAAGAGGAAAGAAAATCTGGAAAGGCTAAGTTGCTTGTATTGTCTGGGTCACGATAGATATCTGAAGCTGGTAGTCGCTTGAAATTTGTTGAACCTTTTGTCGCAGCAAATAACGATAGCTGTTTTCTTTTAGGGGTATAAGGGATATGACCTAAAACAGGTAAATTAGTTATTTCTTCTATTTTGGCAGAAGAATAAATAGTCTTTTGTGTCTTGTCTAGCATTAAAGCTAGACCCACACCTAACAATAATCCCAAACTAGAGCCAAGCAATAAGCGATTGTTAGGACTAATATCGTTGTTTTGTGGTTCTTCCGCAGGTGCTAAAAGTTGCCAGGGAGACTGCTGTTTTGCTGCATCGATCAATAGAGTTTCTTTCTTGCGCGTAAATTCATTAAGCTGAGTTTTAGCTATATCTAGCTCTTGCTGAAATTTAGTATAGTCATTAGAGACTGTTGACCAGTTTTTAAGTTGCGATCGCAACTTAGCTGATTCACTTTGTGCCAGTCGCTGGCGATTTTCTAGAGTTTGAATATCATTAACTAACTTTTGTTGAATTATTTCTGCCGCTTGTTCAATCAAACTAATAATTCTCTGTCTTTCTTCTTTGAGAACTTGAATTTCGGCATTCTGGTCGGAATAAATAGTAGATTTTTGGCTGAGTTTAATGTCAATTTCTCGCAGCTGATTCAGCAGACCTTGATACCTCGGGGTTGCTAAATCAATTGCTGTTGGAGCAGTAGTCGGCTGAGTTGATAGTTCACGTTCTAAATTGCTCAGTTTTAGGCGCATTTGCTGTAATTCGCTGGTTACTCGATCTTGCTCTTGATTGATCAACTGAGTGCGCTCGGCTATTGGCGTGAGAGATACATCAGGATCGATAAAGTTATATTCGTCTCTCAAGCGCTGCATCTTATTTTCTAAGCGCTCAACATCTTTACTGACTTTAGGAATTTGCAAATCTAGGACATCTATTCCTCTTTTGATACCTTCGGAACGGGTATTGGCACTGTAATCTAAATAGGTTTGAGTTAAAGCTTTAATCACGTCCGACACCTGCTGTTTATCAGAATGCTCATAGCTTACCGATAAGACATTTTTTTTGTTTTGGCTATCTCGAATAAATTCCACAGTCAAGTTTTTAACTAACTCTTGATAGTTAAGCTGAGGATATTTTGCCTGCAAAGATTCAACTGCTTTAGACATAGTACTAGGACTTTTAAGGATTTTAAGTTGAATATCGTCAAGCTCAACCTCAGTAATCTTTTCCCGATCTTTAATATAATCGATAGATGTTACTTTGGTTTCTACATTAATTGTTTCTGGTAATAGCTCAAAGCTAGCAACATAAACTGGGGGAAAGAATCTAGGTTTGAAAAAAGCTAAAGCTGTCATTGAAATAGTAATGCTAGCAATAAGAGGCAATCTTCTGACAACCGTAGTAGTTAGGTCAAAATAATTTAAACTTCCTTCAGTATTTTCTACAGTAGGAGAACTTTGAAGATAATAACCTTTTTGATTTTTAAAACTCTGATTCATAGCTTTTATTTATTCTATATTTCAGTACTATTATGTTAATTATTAATACAATTGAATTATATTGATATATTCTATGGCTTTTATTATTCTTTAAAAAGCTATTATTTTGATAGTATTTTTAAAGTTATTACTATAGTAATTAAAACACAAGTTTTTTTAGATGTATATTCATTGATAGTTTATTATTGATAATTAAGCAATAACTTATGTACTATCATATTATCTGTAAATCAATAGAATATATTAATTTGTACTCGTATAACTACGTAAATTTAAGATAATCTAAAATAAACTTTTTGTGATTTTAGATCATTTATATTGAGCATATTTTCAACTAATCTTTATAATTAACTAGCTTTTGATAAATTTTTTGTTGAGTTTGAAACTGGAAATTGACGCTCAGATAAAAAAAAACTATTATCTTAGTTAATGCAAGATTAAAGCATTGTATCTAAGTAATAATCTTGATTAAGATTATTCATAGTATTAGTTTTAAAACTAATTTTGTAAGAACTATTTTTCATTTTGGGCTATTAAAGATAAGTACAGCAAAACTCATCTTATTTACTAGTTATAAAAAAATCAGAAATATTATGATACCGAAGAAAGAAGTAATTGATATTGGTATTACTTGCGTACCTTTCGATGAACAAATGATGCTTATTTTGCGTTGGGCAAAAAGTAGAGCAAGCAAAGCTGTTTGTCTAGCAAATGTTCACATGTTGATGGAGGCACGACGAAATCCCTGGTACCAAGAAGTACTTCATCAAGCTGATTTAGTTACTCCAGACGGTAAGCCTTTAGTAATGATGTTACGTGGCTTGGGAATTATGGAGCAAAACCAAGTTTCTGGGATGAATGTTTTTGAACATCTCTGTGATTCAGCAGAAAAAGCAAATATATCCATTTATTTTTTGGGTTCTACCCCAGAAATTCTGGACAAGATGAAACAGAGAATCTCTAAAGATTATCCTATTCTCAAAATTGCTGGGATGAAATCTATTCCTTTTATGTCGGTTGATGAAATTCGCACCTCAAAAGACGAAGAGCTGATCGAAGAAGTCAACAATAGTGGTGCAGGAATTATTTTTGTCTGTCTGGGGTGTCCTAAACAAGAAGTCTGGATGTCTCAATATAAAGGCTCAATTAAAGGTGTGATGATTGGCGTAGGTGCTGTGTTCGCCATGTATGCAGGAATTACTCCCCGCGCACCCCATCTAGTTCAGGAGGCGGGAATGGAGTGGCTATATCGTCTGGCTCAAGAACCTAGTCGTCTCTGGCATCGATACAGTTCAACTATCCCTCCGTTTATGTATCTTGCTGCTAAGCAACTATTGAATCCAGGTAGTGTCAAGAGTATATTTTCTCAAGCAAATCTCTCTTTAGATATTGAAAATCTAGATTTTTCTCCAGAAAAGATTGGCAAAATTCTCCAAGAGCAAAACCTGTTAAGTACTCAGGAATTAGACCAAGCTTTACTACTACAACAACTAAACCCTAATCTAAAGCTTGGTGAGATTTTAGTCCGCAATAATTCATTGTCTTTACCTCAACTTAAGTTTTATTTAAAAAACCAAAATGTCAAGCTTGGTCAATTATTAGTAGAGAAAAAAATATTGAAAGAAAACAAGCTGCAAGAACTTTTATTATTACAAAGTACTACAGAGCGAAGACTGGGAAGTATTTTAATAGAAAAGAACAATATCTCTAAAGAACAGATAGAGGATATTTTGATTGAACAATATCTAAGACGTAAGGGCTTATTCTTAGCAGATTTAGTAGATTAGATTAATAAAATATGACTAGATAAAAAATTTATAGTACTTTAGCTTACCTTGATTAATTATGGCATTATTACCAAGCAAATAGTAATTCAATGGATTTTTTAGCTTGAATACTTAAAATAATTATGTGCCTAAATTTAAAACTACAGATGTTTAGCTTATCAAGAAAAATAGTTTTAATCAAATTTGAGCAATGAATTTAAAATTTTAAATATATTCTTTCGAGATATTAAAACAATATTTTTATTTGTTTTGATATTAATTAATGCTGTGCCAACTATTTCTCAGATTACATTTTACTATTGAATATTTATTATTTATGATTGCAAACAACATTAAATCCCCTAAAGTTAGTATTGGTATACCTGTATATAACGGAGAAAAATATCTTAAATTAGCTATTGATTCATTAATTAAACAGTCTTTTCAAGATTTTGAGATTATCATTTCTGACAATGCTTCAACAGATAAAACAGAAGAAATTTGCCGTTTGTTTCAATCTCAGGATAAAAGAGTTGTATATCATAGAAATCCTGTCAATATAGGAGCAGCAAGTAACTACAAGAAAGTATTTGAGTTGGCAAAAGGAGAATTCTTTAAATGGATGGCTCACGACGATAAATGTTCTCCTAACTACCTAGAAGAGTGTGTAAAAGTTCTAGAAGATGATCCTAACGTTGTGATGTGCTTTCCTAAATTCGTGCTTATTGACGACAGAGATAACCCTTTTCCTCTGATTGAAAAGAATACTTATATTACTCCAGGAAAAAGGATTATCACTACTAACTTGCAGCGCAATTTTATGTCAGTCCATCCAAGTGAGCGCTATTGGGAGGTTTTGTACCAGACAACCGAATGTTATGAGTTTTTTGGTTTATCTCGTAGAGACATAATTGAAGAAACTTCTCAACATGATGCTTTTTATGGTTCAGATAAAGTGCTTCTTTGTGAACTTGCAGTGATGGGTAAACTTAAGGAAGTTCCGAGTGCGACTGGCTATTTTAGAATTCATAATGAGCAGTCTCAATCACTTAAAAGCTCGAAAGAACGTGCCGAGTGGATTTCACCTAACTTAAACTATGGTGCATTTATGTCCCGGCTTAAATGCCTTCAAGGATATTATCACAGTATATTCGCTTACTCTATTTCTTTGTCTGAAAGAATTAAGTGTTTATGGATATTAATAATATGGTCAATTAATTTAAATAATTGGCAGTCGATACTTTATGAGGTATTACGATGGGACTTCAATACTAGGAAGTCTTTACAAGACACTGTAGGCAAGGCATAAAGCTCTACATCAGCTAAAACGTAACTAGAAAAAGAAAAAGAGGGAGTAGCAAGCTAAATGTATCTGATTTAGTACTCCCATTTTTTGCTTAGGTTAAGCGATAACCTTAAGGAATAGCCTGTTTACACTAATTGAGTTTGAGGGCAATTGTAGCAAAGGTTGGGAGCGTTCTACAAAAGGTTCTGTTGGAAAAAATTGAATTAAACTTTGCGCAGCTAAATTATCAAGGTTATAACTGAAATATACTATTTAATCATAATCCATATTAAGCTTTTTAATCAAAATATTATTTATTTGATTGGTAATTTTGCTAACAAATAAAAGATTGAAATTACTTAAACAAAAAATATTAAAAGGCTTGAATATCTAGTTGATAATTTTGTAAATATGAATGAGTTTATAGCTAAGTTTTTATATGTTACTACAGGAAAACATCGAGCATTGTTAATAATGTTTGGATTGTTTATTATTAGTTCATTTTTAGAAATGGTTGGATTAGGATTAATTGGCCCTTTTTCAGCAATGGTGACCAAGCCAGACTATATTAGTAGTAACGTTTGGCTGCAAAGCTTATATGTCAAATTTTCGATTAATTCATCGGAAATTTTCATACTTTATTTTGGCATATTGACTATTCTTATTTTTTATTTTAAAAGCGCATTATCGTTTTTTACTCAAAAAGCTATTGCCGAATTTTCTCATAGTTTAAAAGGCGATTTATCTTCTAAGTTAATGAAGTCATATTTATCTGCTCCTTACACACTTCACTTAAGTAGAAACTCCGCCGATTTAGTCCAAAGTATCGTTACATTTACGGATCGATTTTGCATTGGTTTAGTTTTATCTTTGCTAACGGCGCTATCAAATGGAGTAGTAATAATTGCTCTAGTTGCTCTATTAGTATCAACTAATGCGGCTGCCTCGTTTGGCATTACGGTGGTACTTTTTATCTCTTTGTTAGTCTTAAATCCCTTAAAAGATAAGTTGGCTTATTGGGGTAAACAGGGGTTTGATGCTGAAGCGGAGATAATTAGAATTCTCAACCATGGGCTAGGTGGACTGAAAGAAACTAGAATAATTGGTTGTGAACCCTACTTTGAAGCTCAAATGAATTGCGCAGCGAAAAAGTATTCTACTAATATGGGTTTGGCTTCTGGTTATTCTAACCTTCCTCGCTACATTGTCGAAGCTGTAATTATTAGCTTTTTGATTGTATTTGCCTTTTTATTTGTTACCTTCAATCAGGATGATAGTCAAAATATTACCTCAATATTTGGGATTTTTGCGATCGCCTCGATTCGTTTGCTACCAGCTACTGGCAATACCATTTCCTGTATCAGCGTGATTCGCTATAACATTCATTCTCTTGATTCTCTATATGCTGAACTGAAAGAAGCAAAAGATTTTGAATTGCAAAACGAAGAATTAAATACTTTGTCTGCACATCATTCTCAACTACAGTCCAAGCTTGCTTTCCAATCGCAGATCACGATTAAGAATTTAGTATACAAATATCCTAATGCCCAGAAGGATACCTTAGATTCCATTAGCTTAACTATTGAAAAAGGTCATTCTATCGGTTTGATTGGTAAGTCAGGATCGGGCAAGACAACTTTGGTAGATGTGTTAATGGGTTTGCTTTCTCCCCAAAGTGGAGATATTTTGGTGGATGGGATTTCGGTTAAAAATCAAGTAAGGGCTTGGCAGAACTTAATTGGCTATGTTCCTCAGTCGATTTTTTTGATTGATGACACTTTAGAGAGAAACATTGCCTTTGGTGTCCCCGATAATCAAATCGATCGCCAGAAAGTTCAAGCAGCGTTACAGGCAGCTCAACTAACCGAGGTAGTTGAAAGACTCCCTATGGGTCTAAATACTGCTGTGGGAGAAAGAGGAGTGTTGCTTTCTGGGGGTCAACGACAAAGAGTGGGGATTGCTCGGGCGCTATATCACGAGAAAGAAATTTTAGTCTTTGACGAGGCAACAGCTGCTTTGGATAACGAAACTGAAAATTTAATTACCGACGCCACTAAGGCGCTTTCAGGCAGTAAGACAATTATTATCATTGCTCACCGCTTGAGTACCATCGAACATTGCGATCGCATCTATCGTTTGGAGCAAGGCTGCATCACCCAGTCGGGTAATTATCAAACCGTAATTTTAGATCAGTAGCTTAGATCTTTTGCAACATCATGGTGCCAAAAATAGATTTTTACCCTAAATCTCCCACAGACCCACCTGAAGGAGCTTATTTTCGAGAATTAAAGGATCTGCAACAACTTCAAATAGAGGCAACTTTATCAAAATGACCCCCAATATTTTAGTTAGCATAATTATTAATAACTACAATTACGCTCGCTTTTTAGCCGAGGCAATTAATAGTGCCTTAAATCAAAGTTATGAGCAGATTGAGGTAATTGTTGTCGATGATGGTTCTACGGATAATTCTCGCCAAATTATTGCCGAATATGGCGATCGCATCATTCCTATTTTACAACCTAACGGTAAGCAAGCGGAGGCTTTCAACAGTGGTCTTGCTCGTAGTCAAGGGGAAATTATTATCTTCCTCGATTCAGATGATTATCTGTTTCCCCAAGCTGTGGCGGAGATTGTTAAAGTTTGGAGACCCGATCTAGCGAAGGTACATTATCGCTTAAACGTCGTGAATGGTGTGGGTGAATCTCTCGGCTATTCATTACCCCAGGGTACGATTCCTCTTACTCAGGGAAAAGTTTGGCAAATGCTGCTAGAAACTGGCAGTTACATTAGTACACCTACCAGCGGCAATGCTCTAAGTCGTCAGGTGTTAAGCAATTTGTTTCCCATTCCCAAGGAATACAAGCTGAGCGCTGATGATTACCTATCTTTTCAAGTGCCATTTTACGGTGAAGTAATGGCGATTGACCATGCTCTAGGCGTTTATCGAGTTCACGATAATAACCAGTGGGCATTGTCTACGGTGACAGGCGATCGCTTTTTACGGTTTGTCCGTCATGATCTCCAAAATTTTGCTTTGCTAACCAACAAAGCTCAAGAACTGGGTTATCAGGTTCCTCCAGACTTAGAGCAGCGTTCTATTGGTCGGCTGTGGTCAAGAATTATTTCCTTAAGGCTCAATGCCCAGACTCATCCTGTGCCGAGCGATCGCTCAGTAAAGCTAATTTATCAAGGAATCAGAAGTCTTTGGAAATATTCTAACTTTAACTTGCCTAAGCGCATCTTTTATAGTCTTTGGTTTATTTGGGTGGGCTTAATGCCTTTAACCCTAGCCAAGCCAGCTATTTCCTGGTTGTATGCTCCCCAACATCGTCCAAAATTGATTAGCTGGACGACTACTAAACTTCGAGCTTTAATCAGTTAAAAACCTTGGCAACATTTGTCAGAGCTTTATCTTGGGGATATTAAGCAAATGTAAATGAGATCTGATCATAGATGAGAACGATTCTAATTGCAATAGTTATATGTAACTGTATCGATTATGTTTAATAGTGCCGAATCAATTAGTAAAAGGTCGAAAGAGAATTTAGCTGGGGCAAATAATACTAACTTCATCATTTTTGCTTTTTGCCTTGTTTTTTATGGGCGAATTTTTATTACTTTAACTTCGGCTCCACCAATTTTGATTCATGCTCATTTTGTCATTGTTCCTCTGGTTCTGGGAATTGCTTTAGCTACGGCAACTGCCAAAAATCCACAGCAAACTATACTAGTACGTTCTTTGCTCTGGGGCATGTTGATTTTTCTGGTCACAATTTTAGTTAGTGCCATCTGGAATCGAGCTGGCTTTATCAACGCCGTTGTCAGCTTCATGATGCTGGGGGAGCCAATGATGTTTTTAGTGGCTATTGTCTGTATTCCAATGTCAGCAAGATTTTTTAGGCGGCTTAAAAGCTGGTTTATGGCATCGGTAGCGATCAACTTTTTGCTAGCTGCGGGGCAAAAACCGCTGATTGATGGCGGAAAAATTGATGCCCAAGGATTTGATGGTACTGATGGTTGTGGTGGAGTATTTTTTGTCTCAGGCGCGGGTAATTATGTATCGGCATCGGTATCTATTGCCTTTGCTATTTACTTTTTGGCAAACGGCAAAAACTTTCCCCTTTGGATTAGAGTTACGACGATTTTGGCAGCGTCTTGGCAACTACTATTTTCTGATTCAAAACAGCTGATCTTAGCCTATTCTTTAGCCTGGATAATTCTAATTATCTTTAATTTTCAAGACGTGGGTAAAACCATCAAGCTGCTACTGGGCATTATGGTTACTGGGTTGATTTTCTTCTGGTGTGTGCAAAATTTAGAGGCGTTTAATGCTTTTACCGCTTGGGCGAGACCAGAGTTGTATGGAAAAAATGGCGATGCTTGGTTCACTAAATTTTATTCCCTCAAAGCAATCTTGGCTGAGTTTAAATCTCCAGCCAACTGGCTATTTGGCTTGGGCCCTGGTCATACTGTAAGCCGTTTGGGAGCTTGGTTTATGCAGGACTACAGCCTGATTCTTGAACCTTTAGGGGCAACTAGCACCTCTATTGGGATAAGGTCTCGCGAGTTTATTGATAGTTTTTGGTTAGCTACTGGTTCTAGTCTATTTAGTCCTGTTTTTAGCTGGGCGGGAATTTGGGGTGATATTGGACTATTGGGTCTAGGAGGCTATCTGTATTTAGCCTATGTAATTTGGCAATCTTTTGGCTTAGATAATTCCTTAAAAATTACTTTACTGGCGACTCTGGTTTTAGGGTTTATTTTTACTCAGCTTGAAGAACCTGGCTATATGCTGTTTCTTTCGATGTTGCTGGGGCTAGCCTGGCATGAAAGACGGCTGAAATTTGAGCAGCAGGCGCAAGTTTAAATTTATTAATATTTTATCTTCTTATGTCTAATACTATTAAGCTCCACAATGACCCAAAGCTTGAAAAAGCTACTCCAGCAACAAAATTACGGGTTTTGTTTATCAGCCATACCTACGTAGTAGGAGTTAACCAGGGTAAGCTAAAAGCGATCGCCGATACAGGAGTAGAGGTTGCTTTGCTAGCTCCTAGTAACTGGCAGGCTCTGGAATGGAAACGTGTCATTAAGCTGGAAACTCCCTTTCCTGAAATCAAAACTTACTCGGCACCAGTTTTGTTCTCTGGCAGAGTCGGAGCGCATATTTATAACCCCTGGAAGATTTGGCAGGTAATTAATGACTTTAAACCTGATGTGATCCAGGTGGAAGAAGAGATTTTTTCGCTATCTGCTCTGGAAGTCGCTTTTTGGGCTAAGTTATGCCGTAAGCCGATGGTGGTATTTGGCTGGGAGAATCAATTGCGCTCTTTATCGTTCCTGCGTCGTGGGATACGGAACTTTGTCATGGGGGCGACCAACCTCTATCTAGCTGGTAATCAGGATGGTGCTGAGGTGATGCGAAGCTGGAATTATCAGGGACAAATTGAGGTCATGCCGCAAATGGGAGTGGATACGGAGTTATTTACTCCCCCTGCGCAAAAATCGCCAGAAGATCGGGATCGGGTAAATATTGGTTTTCTGGGGCGATTAGTTCCCGAAAAAGGGCTAGATATCCTATTGGCTGCCGTGAGCCAGCTTCAACAGCAGGATTTAGATTTTCAGGTTACTCTGTGCGGTTCTGGCCAGAGCGAGGCAGACTTACGTGAGGCAGCTAAAAATCAGCAGATTGCCGAGCGGTTAACCTGGCGTGGTGCTGTACCTCATGAAGCGGCACCCATTGAGTTAAGCAAATTTGATGTTTTGGTATTGCCTTCTCGTACTATTGCTACCTGGAAAGAACAGTTCGGTCACGTAATTATTGAAGCCATGGCTATGGGTATTGCCGTAGTAGGCTCTAACTGTGGAGAGATTCCCCATGTAATTGCTAGGGATGACTTGATTTTTCCTGAAGGAAATCCAGTAGCTTTAGCCGAAATTTTAAAACGGCTCATTTGTGATCGCAATTGGCGCGAGGAAATGGGGAACTATGGAATAGAGAGAGTAAAACAACATTATTCTCACGAACGAATTGCCCAAAGATTAGTCGAGCAGTGGCAAAAATTAATTCCCGCATTAAAGTAATTTATGAGCGAAACATCTAGAGCAGCAGGTATCGATCTGTGTCGTGGGTTAGCAGCCTTCGCCGTGATTTTAGTCCACTCAGGAGATGAAACTTGGGGAGTCCCAATCAGCGATCGCGCTATTCAATTTCGCCATTTATTTTATTTTGCCGTACCGTTTTTTTTGGCAGCATCTTTTTACTTTAGTACGAAAAGAACGCCGTTAAAGATTAATCGTGCTTTTTGGCAAAAAAAAATCCAGCGGATCGTCGTGCCATATCTATTGTGGAGCTTACTTTATGTTGTGGTTAAATTGGCGATCGCTTTTCTAACTCAAGAAACAGCACAAATCCCGCAATTACTAGCAGATCCTGTAGCGATTGTTTTCCTGGGAGGCGCTTCTTATCATTTATATTTTATGCCTCTTTTAATAGCTGGGACGACGCTGTTGTATCTGGCAAATTATCTTAGCCAGGTAAAATATTCAGTTTTTCTGCTGTCGTTTTTGACTACAGTCAGCATTTTGCTCTATCAGCTGTTGATCGTCTCTAAAAATGACTTTAATCTTGGTGACTATAATGCTTTTGCGCAGTTATTTCCAGTTCTTGGGGATAATATTTTGGCTCAAATCTGGAGATGCATTTTAGTTAACCTGGCGTGGTTAATTAGATGTTTTCCTTACTTGGCGATCGCTCTATTGCTCCAGGCAATCTTGAGCAAAGATCGGCAGTGGCTCTATCAACCAGCAAATGTAACTGCAATATTTTTGGTTTTTTTACTAGTTGATATTCTGGGTGCTAAGTATTTACCTGATGCTTTGAGTGAGCTATTAATTGCTTACTCTTTGTTGCTGTTTGGGATTGCGGTTTCTCAATTTATTTCTAACAGCAAGTTAATTACTAATCTCGGCTTGTGTTCTTTTGGGATTTACTTGATACATCCTCTGGTCAAAAGTGTAGTCGAGATTTTACTGGCAAAAATACCGCAAGTTACCCAAAGCGTTTCGATTGTATCAATGTTGATTTACGCTATCTCTAGTTTTTTACTTAGCTGGCTGGCGATCGCCTTAATGCAAAAAAATAAGCTGATTGCTCAATATATCTAGCATCTCTAGATTTGATTTTGGTAGTAAAAATAAAGGTTTTAAATTATTGAGGAGGATAAATGAGGATAGCGATTGTCAGACGAGAGCCAAAAGTTGCTTTTAGTATGGATGTTTATGCTGATAACTTGGTTGCTGAACTAAAAGAGCTTAGACCAGATTGGGAGATTCTAGAAATAGCTCCTCAACCCTGGAGTAAGAATCTAGAGAATCTTTGGCGTACAGGCAATCCTATCCGCAAGTATTATGAGCGTTTTTACCATCATCCGAAAGCTGTTAAACAAGTAGATGCCGATTTGTTCCACATTATCGATCACTCTGATGCTCACATTGCTTATGGACTAAAAAAGATCGGCAAGCCTGTGGTAGTTACCTGTCACGATTTAGTGCAGTTTATCTATCCTGAAATTATGAAAAATCAAGCTCGCTTTCCCGCCTTCAGCCTGGCGGTTTGGCAATATTGTGTCAAGGGAATTACTTTGGCCGATCGCACTATTGCTGTTTCGAGTAACACTGCCAAAGATGTCGCTCATTGGTTAAACATCGCTCCAGATAAAATCGCGGTCGTTCCTAATGGTGTGGATACAGTATTTGATCTAATAGACAAGAAAGTATTAGCTGACTGGAAGCAACAACATACTAAATCGCCAGACGAGATTTGTCTGCTGCATGTAGGCTCTAATCAACAGCGCAAAAATATTGAAACGGTCTTAAAAGTAATTAAGGCGATCGTCGAGCAAGATATCCCTGTTCGTCTGTGGAAAGTTGGCGGGGATCTTTACCCCGAACAGGAGCAATATATCGCAGCTAATAATTTAGGCGAACATATTACTTTGGTCAGCAATCCAGAACCACAGACTTTGATTAACTTTTACAATGCTGCTGATGTTCTAGTCGCTCCTTCTCTTTATGAAGGTTTTGGGCTGACTGTTTTAGAAGCCATGGCTTGCGGTACACCGACAATTACTAGCAATGTTTCCTCAATCCCTGAAGTCGCAGGGGATGCCGCCGTTTTAGTCGCTCCTACCGACGTTGTTGCCATAACTGAAGCCGTATTGCGCATCAATCGAGATCGGGCTTTTCGTCAAGATCTCATTGACCGAGGGTTAGCCAGAGTAAAAGAGTTTAGCTGGAAAAAAACCGCTGAGCAAACAGCCCAGCTATATGAGCAGGTCGTTAAATCAAAAAGTAACGCACTTATGGGTTAGATCGACAAGTTTATTCTTATTTACAGCGAATTTAAATATTAAACATTATTAAACATTTATTGTTACTGCCTAAATCAAATGAAAGTCTTATTATCAGCATATTCATGTGAACCAGGAAAGGGGTCGGAACGAGGAGTTGGCTGGAATATCGCCAAGGAAGTGGCGAAACATCATCAGGTCTGGGTTTTGACTCGTCCAGATGAGAGTAAAGACGCGATTGAGGCAGAGTTAAAACAAAACCCCATTCCCAATCTTCAGTTTGTTTATTTTACTCTCCCCTTTTGGCAAGATAGTTTACGCTGGGGGCAATCTGGAGCGATACAGCTACACTATTATCTCTGGCAAATCCAGGCATACTTTGTCGCACAAAAACTACATCGGCATATAAACTTTGATCTGGCTCATCATATTACCTTTGTCCGCTATTCCGTTCCCAGCTTATTGTCTTTATTGCCAATTCCCTTTGTTTGGGGGCCTGTGGGTGGTGGAGAATCAGCTCCCGCTAAATTTTGGGTTGATTTTAGTGGCAAGAACAAGCTTTACGAATATCTGCGGCTAATTTGGCGTGGTATTGGTGAACTAGATCCCCTGACTCGCTTGACCGCTCGCAAGAGTGCGATCGCTTTTGCTACCACTAAAGATACGGCAAAAAAACTCAGTAAATTGGGCGCACCACAGATTAAACAAGCTGCTGATACGGGAATTGCTCAGATAGAAATTGAACGACTCAGGCAATGTCCTTCCCCCACAGTTAATCCCAGTCGATTTATTAACGTTGCTCGTCTGCTGCACTGGAAGGGAATTTATTTAGGGTTGCGAGCCTTTGCCGAAGCTAACTTAACCGATGCGGAGTATTGGATAGTCGGGGAAGGGCCAGAACAGAAAAAGCTTGAGCATCTGGCGCAAGAGTTAAACATTGCCGAACGAGTAACGTTTTTTGGCCTGTTGGATCGCCAAGAAGTTTTAATCAAGCTGGGACAGTCTTCTGCTTTAGTTCATCCGAGCCTGCACGATACAGGTGGCTGGGTGATTTTAGAAGCTATGGCATCAGGCAGACCAATTCTTTGTTTGGATTTAGGAGGGCCTGGAGAAACCGTAACCCCTGATATCGGCATCAAAGTTCCTGCTCATGATCCTGAACAGGCAGTAAGAGATCTGGCCAAAGCCATGGTGAAACTAGCCCAAAACCCAGATTTATGTGTGCAAATGGGCAAAATAGGACAGCAGCGGATTCAAGAGCTTTATAGCTGGTCGGCTAAAGGCAAGTGGCTGTCTGAAGTTTATCAAGAATGCGTTGATGAGTTTCACCACCGCTAACTACAGCAGTTTTCAATTGAGTAGACACATTAATTTATCGAAGTAATGGGTAATGGGTAATGGGTAATGGGTTCTATCAACTGAAATTCGCTGTAACTTCTATTCATTGCTAACTCTAGAGACAGAGATAACTTTAGCTGTTGGCTTCACTACTAATTTTGCGTTATGTCAATCAAAAAACTAAGAGCTGTAATTATTTTCGTAGGTGCTATTACCAGTTTAGGAATGTCTGGATGTGAAGCAGGGGGATATGAACTGGAGGGATATTTTGTCTCATCCCAAGGTTCGGATGATAATCCTGGCACGATTAAGCAACCTTTCAAAACAATTCAAAAATGTGCGGATGCAGTTCAGCCAGGATCTACCTGCTGGATTAGACAGGGAACTTATCGGGAAACGGTTCGACCCCTGACTTCTGGTTTTGACCAAGAGCCGATTACTTTTGCTGCCTATAAATCAGAACAGGTAACAATTTCGGGTACAGAATTAGTTCCTAACTGGTCGCCAGATCGTGATGCCGTTTATCGAGCCAAGGCTAAGTTACCCGTTAATGGCTACAGCGATACGGGATTTTTTGCCAATCAAATATTTGTCGGGGGAAAAATGATGCCCGAAGCTCGTTTGCCCAATCTCAGTCCAGAACATGATTTTTTACGTCCTAATCTTTTGGGTGGTGGCGTAGAAAGTTTGGGGGGAACGACGGCAAAAATTCAGAATGAAGCAATTCCCGAACTGACTGAAGGCTGGAAAGGTGGCAGAGTTTGGGCTAATGAATGGTACACTACCCGCACTGGAGAGATAACTGGAGGAACGGCAACGCAACTACTAGCAGAAATGACTGCTGCCTGGGATCGAGGTGCATATTGGTTTTATCTCTTTGGCAAGCGGGAGCTACTAGACGATCGCGGTGAATGGTTTTATGACGGCAACAATCAGGAGCTTTACCTCTGGTCTCCTGACAATCAAGCTCCCAAAACAGTAGAAGTAAAGCAGCGCAATCTAGCCTTTGATTTGAGCGATCGCTCTTTTATTACTATCCGCAATCTCAATCTGTTTGCCAATACAATTACTACTAGCGATCGCAGTAGTGGCATAATCATCGACGGAGTTCGCGCTAAATATGTCTCCCATCACATGACTCTACCACCTCCACCAGAGTCAGAAAAAGCCTATGAATCTGATGATGCAATGTTCTTAGCAGCTCATGCTCACGATACGGGCATTCAGCTACGAGGTAGCAATCATGTCTTGAAGAACTCTGTTATTGACTGGAGTTCGGGTAATGGAGTCTTGTTAGAAGGAAACAATCATCAGGTAATTAATAACATTATTGTTAATACCAACTATCAGGTTACTTATGCGGCTCCTGTCAGAATTAACGGCAATGGTCATCAAATTAGCCACAATACGATTAAGCGCACTGGTCGAGATGCAATGAACTTTGATTGGCATACCGCTGGCACTGATGGTCGCAACCTAGAAATTTCCTACAATGATATTTCTGAATTTGGCATGTTGAGTACGGATTTAGGGGCAATTTATGTCTGCTGTCACATCAACTTGGAAGGCGGTTCAATTAATCATAACTGGATTCATGATGCTCAGTCTTTCAGTCCGTTTTGGGGTACTCGCGGTATTTATTTGGATCTGGAAACTTTTAACAGCACCGTTCATCACAACGTTGTCTGGAACTTAAACGGTAGCGATCATAACTACGGCATTGTCGCTGGCAGTCCCAGGGGATATGACCGAGTGTTTAATAATACTTTTTTAGGCAAGGTCTGGCTAGAGGGAGAAAATGTTGAAGCCCGCAATAACATCTTTGCCTCCTCTGAAAGTATTGGTGCTAAAAGCAAATCGAATAATTTGTTTATTGATACCGACGCTAAATTTACGCGATCGCCTCAAGCAGAAACTAAGTCTCTTTCTGGTACTACTGCCGATTTTACATTACAAAAAGATTCCCCCGCGATCGATGTTGGAATTGAAATTCCCCAAATTACGGCTGATTTTACGGGCAAATCTCCAGATGTTGGTGCTTATGAACACAATACTCCTGCCTGGAAAGCTGGATCGAGCTTAAAATACGATTTTGAGAGTAACTATTAATTAATATATAGCCCTACGTAACAACGTTAGGACATCTTTGAAATACTACTTCCTATTTCCTATTTCCTATTTCCTATTTCCTATTTCCTATTTCCTACTTACGAGCCGATTACTATTAATGTCCTAATCTAACTTTGTACGACTATATATGCACGTTTTTATTGCAGCACTACATCGACCAGTAAAACCTACAGGTGTCTGCCGACACGCAGTCAATTTAGCCCGTTGTCTGGCAGAGCAGTCTGAGGTAACTAAAATTAGTCTGGTAATTGGTGACTGGCAGCAGCATTATTTTGAGACTGCCTTTACCTTAGATTCAGACAAAATTAAATTGGTTGTCGTTAAAATCAAAAACAGTTCGCTGGTCAGGAATCTTTGGTTTCTGAGCGGTTTACCGAAGTTAGCTAATCAGCTTGGTTCTGATGTAGTTCATTTATCCTTTCCCTTACCATTTTTACGAAGACAGTTTAATGCGCCAATAGTTACGACAATTCACGATCTTTATCCCTATGAATGTCCCGAAAACTTCGGTTTTCCACAGGCTTGGTTTAATCAATTATTTCTTAAGCAGGCGATTAATAATAGTAATGGCTTACCCTGTGTATCACAGGTTACTGCTGACAAGCTCAGGCTTTACTTTCCAAAACTAAGACCCGATCAGCTCGTTGAAGTAATCTACAATTATGTTGACTTTGAAGATCTTGAAACAAAAGTTCCTCAGACAGTAGCAGAAAACAGTAAATTTATCTTGTCTGTTGCTCAACATCGGCAAAATAAAAATTTAGATCTACTGATTAAGGCTTATGCTCAACTGCGATCGCATGGGCAAATTGAGTTAGATTATCAATTGATCATAGTTGGCACCAAAGGGCCAGAAACAGAAAAGCTGACAAATTTAACTGCTGACTTGAATTTAGAAACCAACGTCAAGTTTTTATCGGCGATCGATGATAGTGAATTAGGTTGGCTATATCAAAATTGCGAACTGTTCGTGATTCCTTCTTCTACAG
Organism: Pleurocapsa minor HA4230-MV1; assembly: GCA_019359095.1. Taxonomy (NCBI): domain Bacteria; kingdom Bacillati; phylum Cyanobacteriota; class Cyanophyceae; order Pleurocapsales; family Pleurocapsaceae; genus Pleurocapsa; species Pleurocapsa minor. The sequence continues at coordinate 118,778 of JAHHHZ010000023.1, forward strand.
AAGGTTTTTGTTTACCATTGGTAGAAGCTTTACATTTTAGCGATCGCATAGTTTGTTCTGATATTCCTATTTTTCGAGAAATTGCTACGGCTAACTGTGTTTATTTTTCCTTGTTTGGTGATGCTTTAGGCAATTTGAGCCAGGCAATTACCCAAGTCCTTTCTAACCAGGCTTCTCATGCTCAAGCTGCAAGCAAACGTTTTGATCAGTCCATCATTGCGCAACAATATCTCAACTTATATAGAAAAATAGGAAATAGCGCGAAATTCCGTTGCGCGGGTTCCCCGCGTTGAGGAAATTTCGTAAGACGGAAATAGGAAGTAGCGATCGCAACTTTTATTTTGAGCATCAAACAGCACTATTCTTGTATATATTTAAATAACCCAATCAAGCTAATAGCTAAGAACCAAGAACGATGAGCTTAGCTATTTTGTCTGTCAAATTACTAACGTCCAAAATGACTAATCTCAGCGTCAACCTCAATAAAGTAGCATTAATTAGAAACACACGTAATCTTGGTATTCCTAGTATTACTAAAATGGCGCAAATCTGTATTGATGCTGGCGCTAAAGGAATTACGGTGCATCCTCGTCCCGATCAAAGGCATATTAGACCAGGAGACGTTTATGACTTACTAGACGTGGTGAAAACTGTAGAATTTAATATTGAAGGCAATCCTTTGGAAGTATCTTTTATGGAGATTGTGCGTCAGGTCAAGCCAACCCAATGCACCCTTGTTCCCGATACACCCGACACTTTTACTTCTGATAGCGGTTGGGACTTAACCAAGGATCGAGAGCGTTTAATCCCAATTGTCCAAGAATTGCACAATTTAGGTAGTCGAGTGAGTTTATTTATGGATGCAGATATCGAACAGATTAGTCTGGTTCCCGATACTGGCGCTGAGAGAATCGAACTTTACACTGAACCCTACGCTACTGCTTACCGTGAGAACCAAAATTTAGACGCGGTTTGGCAACAGTTTGCTGAGGCAGCTAAAAAAGCTCAGTCGTTGGGCTTGGGAGTTAATGCGGGACACGATCTCAACCTAGATAATCTGGCTAAGTTCTGTACTATTCCAGGTATCCTCGAAGTATCAATTGGTCATGCTTTAACTGCTGAAGCTTTAGAAATGGGCTTTGCTCAAACAGTCAAAGAATATCTCAAGATTCTGGCTCAATCTGCTTAGAAAACAGTTTTAAAATCAGGTTCAGTTGAATAAGTTTGGATACTAGGGATTTAATGAGTTGGGGTGAATTCTATCTTAAGCTAAAAGCTGATAGCTAAGAGCTATATGCGAAGCGGTATCCTTTAGGAAAAACTAGTCAATCAGAACGAAAGTAATTCACATTAAGCGTAAATATAGTTTTAAATTGAATTTCTGCGTAATTAAGCACGCCTAAATATTCTCTTTAATCGCCTTGAGTAAGCTATCAATCTCTTCTGGTAAAGTTAGATAATGCACGCAGGCGCGGATACATTCAGGATCGGCAATGGTTCGCAGTAAAAAGCCTTGCTGTTCTAAAGTATCTACTAACTGTTTGTGTTCCATACCTGTAACCTGGAAAGAGACTAATCCTGCTTCGGGAGGTGTGGTTTTTAAGCAGCTTACTCGATCTATTTGCTGTAACTGTGACCAGAGATAGTTACTTAACTGACAAATCTGCTGATAGCGATCGCTTTTATTGCCCCAGGCTTGATGAATCGCGATCGCCCTGCGCAAACCCTCGTATTCAGGATAGGCAGAAGTGGCTACCTCAAATTTTGCCCCGTCTTGTTTCCAGGCAATTGGTTTTCCTTGGGCATTTATTTCCACGCCTCGCCAGCCAATAAAAGTTGGGTGCAAATCGGCAAAAGCTGACTGGCTGATGTATAGTCCGCCAACTCCAGCAGGGCCACAAAGCCATTTATGACCAGTGAAGGCATAGTAGTCGATTTCTAGTTCGGGTAGGTTTAAATCGAGGGAACCCACGGATTGTGCTGCGTCTACCATGACTTGAATCTTAGTTTTAGCAGGATAGTTATGACAGGCTTGGGCGATCGCTTTGAGGGGCAACACCTGTCCTGTATTCCACAGCAAGTGACTTAAAACCACCATACGGGTATTTTCGCTTAAGTGACTATGAATTGCTGCTACAGGATCGCCACTGTTTAAAGTATCCATGATCGAACAGATCCTTACCTCTACGCCAAAACGACGCTTAATTTCTTCGACTGTGGCGATAATTCCTGGATGTTCACAGTCCGTCATCACAATTTGGTCGCCTTGCTGCCAATCTATCCCCCACAGGGCAATATTACAGCCTGCGGTTACGTTTTCTGTGAGGGTAATTGTCTCTGGCGTTGTTTCCAGTTCTAAGGCGATCGCCTGACGTAAAAGATTAACCCGATCTGTTAGCCAGCCATTAATTTGACCCGAAAAAGGGCCTGTTGACTGAATGTATTGGTGAGTGTCAATGATCGCCTGCAAGGAGGCTTCGGACATTGTTCCTTGACCACCAAAATTAAAATAGGTCTTATTAATCAACCCAGGAAATTGCTGACGGTGTTCTTTCAGGTCGGTTTTAGATAAACTATTAGTCATACGTAAGATCTTGCTTTGTGGCGAACCATTGTTAGTATATCGACATTCTTTATTAAATATTCGGCGACATAATTTTGGGTCAAAAGTGCTGTTATGCAGCAAACTAGCAGGGAATTATTACTTTTTATTCTTTTCTCTGGCTTTGCTCTAAAATGCTAATTTCCGATCATCTGTTACTTAACTATAAACGTTGCAACCGTCGCACCTTTCTCGAAATATTTGGCAATCCTCAAGAGCAAGATCCCGCTAAAGACTTTTTACTTAAGCTGAGGCGAGAAAATCAAACCCACCTGCGGAACGTAATTGAGGCGCGATCGCTTACACCTCATCGCCCGCAATCATCTCGTCATGATTGGCAGCTAAACACCAAGCAAACTATAGAGTTGATGCAGCAAGGAGTAGACTGCATCGTCGGCGGAACTTTAAGCGTCAGTCATGCTCAATGGCAATCCGCCATTCCAGCTATATACAATCCCCAGATTACCAATAATCAAGCCGATTTATTCGCCAAAATTACTTTTACCGCAGCACCTAGTCTGTTAATTAAACAGTCGGGAGCATCTATTTTTGGCAACTGGGAATATATCCCTGTAAACATCAAACTTGGTCGTAAACCCAAGCCAGAATACAAGTTAATCGCTGCTTTTCATGCTCAGATTTTGGCGATTATTCAGGAGCAAATTCCTGAGCGATCGCAATTAATCCTTAAAGAACACAATTCTTATCAAATCAATTTAGTTCATGGACTAACCAAGATGCAGGAAACTGTAGCCGAGTGTTTAATCATGCTGACTGAGAAAAATGAACCAGAAGTATTTATTTCTCGTCAACGCTGTAGTCTTTGTAGTTGGTATGGCTATTGTCATCAAGTTGCTAAATCAACTGAGCATTTATCTCTTATCCCTGGGATAACTCCCAAACGCTATGAATACCTCCAGTCAATAGGTGTAAACACCGTTCAATCTCTCCTTGATATTTCAGCAACCAGCCTGGAAGAAACATTAGGCTACGAGACTACTCATCAACTAAAACAACAAATCTCTGCCATTAAAAGCGATCGCCCTGTAGTGCGCTCAAATTTTGATCTAGTTAATACTCAGCCGATTCCCAGTGGTGCGATCGAGCTATATTTTGATATTGAAGCAGAACCTGAAAGGCAAACTGATTATCTATTAGGGGTGCTGCTGGTAGATCGAAGCAATAATAGCGAGCAGTTTCATGCTTTTCTGGCAGAAAATTTAGCAGACGAAGGCAAAATCTGGCAAGAATTTCTCGATTTTATTGCCCTATATCCCGATGCCCCAATCTTTCATTACTCTGAATATGAAGCGGATACGATTAAGCGTTTAGCGAAACTTTATGGCACTTCCAGAGAACAAAAAAAAGACATTCTCTCTCGCTTAGTCGATCTTCATTTTTGGGTGATGGCATCGGTCATTTTTCCTGTAGAAAGCTATTCTTTAAAATCTTTAGCTAACTGGATTGGATTCTATTGGCGTGAAACTACTGGTAGTGGAGATCAGTCTGTATGCTGGTACGATCAATGGCTAATTACACAAGATCGAACTTTGCTAGATTTAATTCTTAGTTATAATGAGGATGATTGTCGGGCAACTCGCTACTTAAAAGATTGGCTTTTAAACTTTATGGAATATCAACGTAATCAAAAGCTTGAATTGATTATTGAAAACTATAATTCTTAAGTTATATAAAGAAGTTTAACAATATCAGTGATTTACTCATAAATCGTATTTCATCCCAGGGATCATGCGTTAAATTGAGCATATAGATAAACAATTATTATCTAATTAATAAGTGCAGTTTATCTTCATGCTTGTTATTGACATGTTGCGATCGCAAAGGACGGACGCGAGACGCAAAGCTTATCCTTTAGGGTAACTGCAAGATAATCGCCCATCAGAACCAAATAAAACTTATTATGTTTTTAATTCTCTTACTTGTCACGGCTTTAACTAGTATTATTATTTATCTTCGTACCGATAATGATATTTTTGGTTTGCTAGCAGTAGTCATGTCGCTAATCTGTCTAATTTGGGGATTGGTGATCGCTCATTGGTCAGTTCATGTGCTGGCATTATTCGCTCTACTATTCTTTGGGAAGCCAGTAACCGTGGCTACGGTAGAATCTCGGCAGAGATAAATCGGGCAATTAATATTTAAAGCGGGCGGTAATTTACCATGATGGATATAAGTTACCGCTTTTTTAATGTCTTATTACTTTTGCTCAAGGGCATAAACTAACAATTTTAAAGTGTCAAATCCTTACAGTTGGCTCAATCAGTCTCTAGTTATAATCCAGCGTGCAAATTGGTATCGTTCAGTTAAAGCGATCGCGGGTAAACCAGGTGCAATAGTAGAATTAGCAGGTAAACCCGTAGTTAATTTTGCCAGTAATGATTATTTAGGTCTAAGTAGCGATCAAAGATTAATTAATGCTGCGGTGGCTGCAACTCAGGCTTATGGTACAGGAAGTACTGGTTCGAGATTGTTGAGTGGACATAAAGCACTGCACCAAGAATTAGAACAGGCGATCGCCTCTTTAAAACAAACAGAAGCTGCCTTAGTCTTTAGTTCGGGTTATTTGGCTAACTTGGGTACAGTATCGGCTTTAGTAGGGCAACGGGATTTAATTTTAGGAGATCAATATAATCACTCAAGTCTGAAAAAGGGTGCAATCTTAAGTGGTGCAACAGCTATTGATTATCTCCATAATGATCTTGCCGATTTAAGAGCAAAATTAATTAATCAGCGTGCTTTATACCGTCGGTGTTTAATTACGACTGATAGCGTTTTTAGTATGGATGGCGATTTGTGTCTTTTGCCTGAATTAATGGCGATCGCCGAAGAGTTTACCTGTATGCTATTAGTAGATGAAGCTCACGCTACAGGAGTAATGGGAAATAATGGTGCAGGCTGTGTTGAATACTTCAACTGTACGGGTAAAGCGTTAATTCAGATAGGTACTCTCAGCAAAGCTTTGGGCAGTTTGGGCGGATATGTGGCGGGAAGTGGCGAATTAATTGACTTTCTGCGTAATCGTGCAGTAACTTGGATTTATACAACTGCCTTATCTCCAGCCGATACCGCAGCAGCGCTCAAAGGTATTGAGGTTGTTAAACAAGAGCCTTCCACAAGAGAGCAACTTTGGCAAAATATTAACTACCTTAAACAGCAACTATCCCATTTAGAGTTGTTACCATCAGAATCACCTATTCTCTGTCTTAATCTCGATACTTCTGAAGCAGCATTAGATCTCTCTCAAAAGCTGCTCGATGCGGGGATCTTTGCTCCTGCTATTCGCCCCCCGACAGTGCCAACTAGCCGTATTCGCTTATCTTTAATGGCTACTCATGAACAGCAACATCTCGATCTGTTGATTGAAAATCTGAAGACACACTAGTGGAAAATAATGTATCAAGGGTATTGATTAAGCAAAAAAATTCTCGTAACCGTAAGCAATTACCGAATCGTGACATATTGAAGTAATTGATTTAATTTCCCCTGCGGATAGATTAGGCTTTCGTTTCTGATTAGCTAGATTTATTGCTCTATTGCCACGAGTTCCACCTGGATATTTTTTTCGATCATTTTTGTAGTATTGTTGATGATTGAGAACAATATTATCCCAATCTAAATCCAGAAAATATAAGATTTTGTGAATAACTTTTTGCGGATTAGTTAATAGCTCTTCATACTTAAAAGTAAAAACATCAAATCCTAATTTCTGATATTTATTAAGCGCCATATTTTTGTATTTCCAGATATAAGCTCCTAAAGAAATTTCGTCTAAACTATCTACATCAAGATCTGCAATATCAGGCAAAAAATCAGCATCTATTCCTAAAAGTTCTTTTTTGGCAAAGCAATTAAGCCAATTGCCCTGTTCAGTTTTAGTTTTAATCGTAAATGAACGCATAGAAGAAACAACAGAATAAGGATTACGAATTGGGAAAATAATTTTGGTTTGTGGATAGTGCTGTTTAATATATTTAAAATTAAACGTTTGGTTGGGCAGCTTAAAACAGGTCAAATAGTCCTTGACTGAGTTTCGATATAAAATGTTTTGATGAGGGAAAGAATAACCAGTTTCTGTCTCATCAATTCCTTTAATTTGAGGATGAGAATTAAGTATTAAAAATAATAGAGTAGTGCCACTTCGTTGACATCCTAAGATTAGAGCAGACTGTTTTGAAAATTTTGAATATAAAAAAGGAGGCTCTACCAGGTTACGAATTAATCTAGTTTGATTACTGTTGAGATTTTTAGTAACTAGGTTTTTTAAAGAATAAATTACATTCATTACACAAAAGAGATAAATTCTCAATAAGTAAGCAAGAGTAGCCTAAATGATTTCACTGATTTTGTCTAGACACTTAAGGTTGATGTTTATTATAGTTATTGTTGACAACCATCTTGAGCCAATTGAGTATAGCTAAATAAGCTACCAAACCATTGATTTGATAGAGCTTCTGCTTCTGGGCTATCAATTACCGAATTAACAAACTCTTGCCACTGTGGATCGTTGCTATGAATAATCATGCCATAGCGATCGCAAGTTAGAGGAAGCTCGGGTACTAAAGGATATTCTGCTGCTGATAACCCCTGCTGTTGAGCTTCGGCGCGTAATAAAATTCCGTCGCTAATCATCGCGTCTATTTTGCCCTGTGCCACCGCCTGGATACCTCTAATTCGAGCAGTCACTCCCTTATACTGCTGAAGAGTTGCCAGAGGATAGCGTTGAGCCACAACTTTGGCAGTAGTGGTATTAGCAATTACACCTAAAGTGGCACCATTTAAATCATCTTCAGGATTAAGAGAGTTATCCTGCTTGACTAAAAATTGTGTTCCTGTCAGAAAAAAAGGATGAGAAAAATTAGTGTTTTCTGGAGGATCGGGGCGAATTGTATTAGGGCCACATTCAAGATTGACCAGGCTATCTGCTACTAAGCCAAAACGATTAGTTGCAGTTGATTTAAGTAGCTTAATACTAAGCGTATTTCGTTCTAACTCCTGAGTTAATTGTGATTGCAACAAAGCAAAAAAATCCAAACAGTATCCCTGTATGTTTTCCTGGGCATCTAAATAGCCAAAAGGAGGTGCATCTTCTCGAATGGCAACGCTTAAGACTCCTGTACGTTGAATTTTTGCCAAAGTATCTTCTGCCTTGACTGAAGATATAGAACTCAAAAGACACAGACTACTAGTAACCAAAAATACTAAATTACGATTCATTGCCAATAACTCTCTTGAGTCTCAGACTAAAGTTAATATCTCATTTTAAAAAGCTTAGAGCTGCGGACGCTACCGTGTCCCAGTCGTCTTACGACGATCTGCGCTTAAGACTTATACAGGGCTAGAGAATAAATTCTCTGTCTAAGTACATTAAGTCCGTTTAAACGGACTTTAATTTTCAGCCAAGAAATTTATTTCTTGGTTCACTACAGTTAGAACGAAATAGCACTGAGACTTATAGCTAAAAACAGATTAACTTCAATAAAGCTATTTCAAAAAAATCGATCGAGATTAAGGATAAAAACCTAGTTTAGGTAAACCCAAAGATTCTGACCAATCCATCATCAGATTTAAGCATTGTACTGCTTGACCTGCCTGACCTTTAATTAAATTATCGATCGCCGATAGCACAATTACTCTACCAGTACGACGATCTACCTGAATACCTATGTATGCCAAGTTAGTGCCACAAGCCCACTTAGTTTGCGGATAGATACCGCTGGAGAGAACTTTCACAAAGGGAGAAGAACGATAAAAAGCGTTGTAGATGGTGATTAGATCTTCTCTAATTAATCCAGGATCTCTCAAAGTGGCGTAGACGGTAGACAAGATTCCCCTAACCATGGGGACTAAATGAGGCGTAAACTGCACAATAACTTCTTGACGAGCTAATATACTGCAAATTTGCTCAATTTCAGGAGTATGACGATGACTAGCAACTCCATAAGCGCCGATAGAGTTATCCGCCTCTGATAAAAGCATACTAATCTTACCTTGACGACCACCACCAGACGTACCCGATTTAGCGTCGATAATGGCAGTAGAGGGATCGACCAATCCTTGCTTGAGTAAAGGCGAAAGAGCCAATAAACTAGCAGTAGGATAACATCCAGGGCAGCCAACTAATTGAGCTTGTTTAATCTGTTCACGGAAAAGTTCGGGTAAGCCATAAACCGCAGATTTTGCCGTATCTTGGTCTGTTCGCTCTTTTTTATACCAGTCGGTGTAGGTATCTAAATTACTAAAACGATAGTCTGCCGAAAGATCTAAGACCTTGCAGCCTTTAGCAATTAAAGCGGGAGCCAGATCGCAGGCCAAACCATTGGGTAAACCGAGAAAGACAGCTGCACACCGTTCGGCGATCGCATCTACGTCAATTTTTTCGACAGTCAGATCGACACAATGATCTAAGTGAGGATAAATCGAACTATATTGCTTGCCCGCACTACTATCACCACCCAGATAGGCAATTTCAACTTGAGGATGTTCTAATAAAAGTTTGACTAACTGAACTCCGCCATATCCAGATGCTCCTACAATCCCAATCGGCTTTTTGTCACTCATGCTGCTGTGCCTCTGGCTAATCTTTAACTACGTTAACTTAATATCTTCTCTGAAGATCTATAGTTTAAGCACAATTAGACAATCTTCAACAATAATTTTTGCTAGGCAGCGTATAGCCGTACAAAGTTAGATTAGGATATTCATAGTAATCGGCTCGTAAGTAAACGAGCGACCCCGCGTCGGCGTAAGACGCAAGGGAATGCGCGAAGTAGGAAGTAGGAAGTAGTATTTCAAAAGTGTCCTAACGTTTTAACGTATGGCTATATATTAAATCAATAATTGTTTGAAATTTGAGATTTTGGTAGATGAAACGGCGATTTACTTGGTGGTTATTAGTCGGACTATTATGTATTTTGATGCTTGGCTATCTAACAGCTAAGAGTAATCGAGCAGCAACTAATAATAGTGATTTAGCTGTACCTCCTCGCCAAGATTTTCGGCTGGTGGTTATTAGCGATCTCAATAGTCAGTATGGTTCGACAGAATATGAGCCAGAAGTCACCCAGGCGATCGCCTTAATACCTCAATGGCAACCCGATCTCGTACTTTGTGGCGGAGATATGATCGCTGGACAAAAAGCCAGCTTAACTAAGTCACAGATTGAGTCGATGTGGGCAGCTTTCGATCTTAAAATAGCAGCACCTCTAAGACAGCAGCAGATTCCTCTTGGTTTTACTATCGGTAATCATGATGGATCTGGGGCGATTAAAGATCAAACCTTAATTTTTCAAGCAGAAAGAAATCTGGCTCAAGCTTATTGGCAGCAGCAAAAGCACTATTTAAATTTTGTCGATCGCACTCATTTTCCCTTCTACTATAGTTTTCAGCAAAACAAGATCTTCTTTCTCGTTTGGGATGCTTCTAGTTCTCAAATCTCACCCCAACAGCTCAACTGGATCGAGCAGACATTAAAAACTCCAGCAGCGCAACAGGCAAGCGCCAGAATAGTTTTAGGACACTTACCCCTCTATCCTGTGGCAAAAGAGAAGAATAAACCAGGAGAGTACTTAAACGAGGGAGATAAACTGCGATCGCTGCTTACAGAGAATAAAGTATTGATGTATGTTAGTGGACACCATCACGTATACTACCCAGGGAAGATCGATCATCTCGAATTACTCCATGCAGGGGCATTGGGACAGGGCCCAAGACAGTTAATCAACAGCGAGTTGTCACCCCGTCAAACGATTACTATCATTGATTTGGATCTGTCTAAATTGGCACTTACTTATACTACCTACGATGCCACCACTTGGCAAAAAATATTCCTCGAACAATTACCAGCCTCTATTCCCAACCCAGATGGCACTATCTGGAGACATGATCTCAATGGGCAAAAATAAACAAGAAATAATTCTTTTACTTTGACTATGAATTTTGTTATTCGTCCTTTGATGCTCGAAGATGAATTGATTGTGTGGAAGATGTTGCGATATGCATCTCATGAATCTTCCATCGAATCGGTTCGACAGCAGCCGTATTTAGCTCGTTACGCTTTGAATTGGGGCAGAATTGGTGATTTTGGTTATGTAGCTTCTAGCGATATGAGTCCCATTGGTGCAGCTTGGCTGCGTTTATGGCTGGGGAAAGATAAAGGGTTTGGTTATGTCAAAGATGAAATTCCCGAATTAGCGATCGCTGTTTTGCCAGATTATCGCGGACAAGGCATTGGCACTAGGTTATTGACAAAAATTTTAGGTGCAGCGAAGAGCGAGTATTCAGCAGTAAGTCTGAGTGTTCGGGCTAATAATCCAGTTTTGCGACTATATGAGCGTACAGGATTTATTCAGATTCCAGGGAGCGAAGTTGTCAATCGGTCTGGTGAAGTATCATTTAATATGATGTATGAATTCAATTAGTGTGCGCCTACTCACTCCCGCCGATGCTAAAGCTTATCGTTCTGTAAGGTTGCTTGCCCTCGATGAACAACCCTTCGCCTTTGGTTCGCTACCCGAAGACGAGCCAAATCTTTTGGAGACTGCCACAAGACTTGTAGAGAGCGATGATCGATGTTTTTTTGGAGCATTTCAAGCTGAACAACTCATAGGCATTATCAGGCTGTCTCGCTATTCAGCATCGAACGAGAAGCATCGTGCTTATCTGGGAGGACTCTATGTTATGCCATCCTTTCGTTGTCAAGGCTTTGGTAGGGCGCTCATCCAAGAGGCTTTAAGTCGAGCAGCGAATACTCCAGGCATCAGAAGGGTCAATCTAACTGTTGTAACCCAACAAGAAGGGGCAATCCGTCTTTATCGATCGCTTGGCTTCCGCATCTATGGTACTGAAGAGGAAACATTTTCGAGAGATGGACAATTCTACGACGAGTACTTGATGACCTTGGAACTCAACTCTGACAGTAATTACAACGCCTAACAACGATGGTTGTACCCATAGCGAGAATAGTCCTCTAGCCGAGATGAGGTATTTATAGCGATCGCCTAATTTAAAAGATTATGAGAATTAATATTCATGAAATTATCTGAAATTGATGTAGATAAATTATCAACAGAGCAAATAACAAAAATATTGTATGGTGAGGAAAAAGATAATGGAGAAAAAGGCGATTGCATCTTCGTGTATGGAGGTAGAGGAATAGAACGAGTACATAAAGCTGTTGAATTATTTAACTTTCAGCGTGCAGAACACATTCTATTTTCTGGAGGCTCAGGATATGGCAAATATACCTATCCTTTGTTTTGGACAATGCGAGATAATGCTTTAAAGCTGAAAGTTCCAGAAGACAAAATATTAGTTGAAGATCGTTCAAATCATTCAAAAGATGGTGCGATCGCTTCGTTATTTGTTTTAGAAAATACGGCGTTGCTGGATTGAGGTATGATTATTGAACTTGCGATCGCTAATTTGAAATAAGATTTCCGAAAAATGAATTGTCCTGAGTGTCCTAGAGGACTAGCTTCGCGTCGTAAGTCAACTAAAATTCAGAAAATATGAGAGCGATCGCCTATACCTAAATTCAGCTCACCCCCAAAGCTAAATATGTATATAGATAGGGGTGATCCAATTAACACTAGACCGTGATAATTTTAAAACCTAAACTTGGTGATAAGGACTAGTCAGTTTATCTAGTTGATTGACCAACAAACTCAGGAATAAGCCCACATCTGTTACTACACCGACTGATTCGACTGAACCGCGATCGCTTAACTTGGTGACCACCGCTGGATTGATATCTACACAGACCATTTTTACACCCGCAGGGGTCATATTCCCCACGCCGATCGAATGCAGCATCGTTGATAGCATGAGGATCATGTCTGTTCCTTCTAAGAGTTGGGCATATTCTGACTGAGCCTTAATTAGATCCATTTGAGTATCGGGTAAAGGGCCATCATCGCGAATTGAACCAGCTAGGGCAAAGGGGACATGATGTTTAACGCATTCATACATAATGCCGTGGGTAATTATTCCCGCCTCAACTGCTTGAGCAATGCTGCCGTAACGTCGTACTGTATTGATTACTTTTAAATGATGGCGGTGTCCCCCACGAACGGGAGTACCTTTTTGCATATCTACCCCCAGGGAAGTACCCATCAGGGATTGTTCTATGTCATGAACGGCGATCGCATTTCCTCCTAGTAAGCCTTGAACATAACCGTCCCGTATCAAACGAGAAAGGTGTTTTGCCCCTCCTGTATGAATGACCACAGGGCCTGCTGTGACGACGACTTTACCCCCGCGATCGCGAATTTGGCGCAATTCCCAAGCAATCTGTTCGACTACTAATTCGACTCTTCTTTCACTTGATACCCCCGCACCCATGAAGCTGAATTCTTCTTTGACTTTAGGTTCTCGATTAGACTTTTTCCGCACAGTACGGATACCTTCTACACCGACCACAACGCGATCGCCTTTGTTTAAATCCCTGAGAATGCGACATTCTGCCGTTACGCCATGGCTACCATCACTAATGACAATTGCCCCATCCATGCGTTGCTTTTGGACTCGAATCCATTGACCATTAATATTGACTTCGGTGGGGTAGATATTGCTGACATAGAAGTCATCGGGGGCAACTCCATCGAGATCGCAAGTTTCCACGATCGCATTATCCACCTCCTGGTTAGTAGTAACCGCCCCCAGTTCAATCAACTGAGTCATGATTTTTTCCATCACTTCATGGTCAGGGGCTGATACGCGCACTTCTGCACTAGAAGTACTTTGTCTTTCTAGACCCAGGTTAAAGTTCAAAACTTTAAAGCTACCGCCATTGTCTACTACCAAGTCTAAAGAACGATTCATGATCCCTGCATCCAAAAGATGTCCTTCCATGTGCAGTACACGGCTTTCTACAGGAGTACTGGCATGAACATCGGGCAATACAGGTTCATTAATTCTCAGAGTGAGACATTTAGCTGCACCACCAGCCTTGAGAAATTCAGTTAGGGGAGTCTCAATCACTTCAAAGCCAACATCAGCTAAACGTTGTTTAAGACTATCACTCGCCTTATTCATCACTACCGACTGTCCAACGTTGACAGAATTACAGGCAAAATTAATCGCATCTGTTTCGGCGATCGCAATTCTTTTTTCGGCGGGGACACGTCCTTCGATGATGTGATTGGAATAGGAGTCAAAAGCCCCAGGATAGTAAAGCAGATAGCCTCCCGATAGCGGACAGAAACAGGTATCTAAATGATAAAAGCGCTCGTCAATTAAACGCAGGGATAGCACTTCAATATCTAACCACTTAGCTAGATAAGGATGGGAATCTAATTCAGAACGAAAACCATAGCCTGCCCATAGCCATCGTCCCTCGCGGTCTAGTAAAGCATCTCCCGCGCCTTCAAAGGGTAAGTCTTGAGGTAGTTCAAATACATTAAAACCATTGTCTTCAAACCACTGTTTAAAATAGGGTTCTTCTCCCTGGCGTTCGGGATGGTAAAAGCGACTGAGAACCGCATTGTCTCCTAGCACTAAACCCGCGTTGGCAGTAAATACCATATCAGGTACACCTTTTTGTCCCTGAACTAGATCTACCTGGGCAATTTCATTGAGGACAAAATTCAGTTTTGACCATTGTTCTACCGCTTTATCCCGAGAAGACTTATGAATATTGCCTTCCATCCAGGGATTAATCACGTAATCTACATCGTAGTGATCGGGAGCGCACATTAAGATGCGAATTGGTTCAGTCATAGCGATTTATGTGTGAGTAGGTAAAAAAGATCGAACAGTTTCAGAATTAAGCATTAGCTACCAGTGTATTGAGCAATCCAACCCCCAAATAAGAAAGCATTGTAAAACTTGTTAATCTGATTAAACCCAGCAACCTCTAATAGTTCAATAATTCTGGCTTCAGTGACAAAGTGAATTGAGTTACTAATAGAAGTCTGAAATTTCTCTTCTGCTTTGGTTCTAGTTTCATCATCTAACTGACTAAAATAAAGAGCCTGCCAAGCTTTAGTAAATTGACTAAAGTAAGACGCCGATCGATCCCCATAAAGATCGGCAAGGATAAATTTTGCGCCAGGCTTTAGACGTTGAGCAATGTCTTTTAATAGCTGCAACTTAGCTCCATCATCAGTCAGAAAATGCATCACTAACATCAGGGTAGCTGCATCCATCGGTTCGGTTTCAGGTAAGCTATTCACATAACCCGAATGTAAATTAACTCGCTTTTGCAACCCTTGAGCAGCAAGTTCTGCTTGAGCGATCGCCATCATCTCAGAGGCAGGATCGACACCCGTTAATAACCATTCTGGATTAGGCTTTGAGTAATTAACCAACTCCATCCCCGTACCCGAACCAACAATCAACAGTCTTGCTGATTTACTGAGGCTAGTCTTTAATAGACTCTGTGTCATGCCATGGAGAGACTCATAGCCTGGAATCGCTTTACGGATATCAAGATCGTATTGAGTAGCGCGATCGCGATCAAATTCAATTTTTGCCTCTGCCATAGCTATATTTTAGCCAAAATCAATTGCACGTTGGACTCTATCAGACCTGAATTATCCTACTATGAAAAGCGTCTGCTTAATGTATCTTAAGTCTCAATCATGTTAAGCAATGATGACATCTAGTAAATAGGGAGATAGGGAGATAGGGAGATAATTATTGTCCTAAATCCCTAAATACAATATTTAACTGTTCATCAGAACCCGACATAAAACTTTTAGCTCTTATTTTTAGGTGCTGTACGATGTTCGCCAAAATATTTTTCACTGCGATAACGTAGCCAAATTCTTAGCTGTTGTGGAATCTGCTCTTTTTGTTCTGGGGTCAAAGTGTTGTATAGGGCGATCGCTTTCTCTCTTTCCCCGCGACAAGCAGCATTATTATGAGCATCCCAGTAACTCCTCGCTACTCGAATACGCCGACATACTTCCTTAACTAATTCTTTGCCCTTTAATTCTTGATTCTTCTTTTTCTTAGCAACCATTATTTATAGCCGTATAAAATTAGATCGGGACATTAATAGTAATCGGCTCGTAAGTAGGAAATAGGAAATAGGAAGTAGTATTTCCAATACGTAGGGCTACAGTTTCAAGGCAACTCTATTTACTTTTTACCTCTTAACTCTCATCCAGTAATTTTCTCTATCCTAGCGATAAACTTGAGCCAACGCAGCACTAATAACCAAAGAATCGGCACCTGATAAACAAGCCTTCTCGGTAATATAGCGTTTCCACGCTTTTGTACCTGGCTGTTCGGCAAATAGTTGTAACATATGACGAGTAATCGAATTAAGTCTTATTCCTTTACCCAGCCAATAGTCGATATAGGGTAACATCCCTTCAACAATTTCTGTTCGAGTTTTAGCGATCGCATCTTCACCAAATATATCTCGATCCACCGTGGCAAAAAGGTAAGGGCGATCGTAAGCAGCACGCCCGATCATGACTGCATCTACAGATTTTAAGTGTGCTTGAGTTTGCTCAATGGTAGTAATACCTCCGTTAATTTCAATAAAGAGGTGGGGAAAATCTTGCTTCAGACGATAAACATCTTCATAACGTAATGGGGGGACATCGCGGTTTTCCTTGGGACTCAAACCCTGTAGCCAAGCCTTACGAGCATGGACACTAAAGTTAGTACAGCCAGCTTCAGACACAATTCGGACAAAGTTAACCATGTCTTCATAGCGATCGCATTCATCTACGCCAATTCGATGTTTAACCGTCACAGGAATCTTAACCGCCTGCTGCATCGCCTCAACCGCCGTGACAACTAATTCTGGTTGAGTCATTAAACAAGCCCCAAAGTTACCGTTTTGCACTCTCGGACTAGGACAACCAACATTGAGATTTATGGCATCATAGCCCCAATCTTCGCCAATTTTGGCACATTCCGCTAACAAAGTCGGATTATCTCCCCCAATCTGCAACACCAAGGGTTTTTCGGCGGGGGAAAAGTCTAGTAGCTTAGGGCGATCGCCGTGTAGAATTGCCTGAGCAGTAATCATCTCGGTATACAGCAGAGTACGTCGAGTAATTTGGCGCAGAAAGTAACGATAATGGCGATCGGTTCGATCCATCATCGGTGCAATACTTAGAGGTAAATTAATTTTGGTTTGATTATTGTAGCTACTGTTCATTTTTACTTTCAATCTCGGTTAGTTTTGCAACCGAATAATTTCACGATCCTAATGCTTCTGCTTCGACAAAACCTACAGCTTGGAATGGTTCACCTTCATGATGAGGACTAATTTCAATTGTTACTTTCTGATTTAATCGTCTAAGAAAGTCTAAGAGTTTATCGGTAGTAAAACGACTGAAATGACCATTCATCAAGTGCGATACATCTGGCTGTTTGATATGCAGTAATTTTGCAGCTTCTTTTTGCTTGAGATTGCGCTCTTTAAGGATAGTCGCCACATGAAATCCTATTTGTGCGCGTACCAGGAGTTCCTCTGCATTTTCCATTCCTAAATCAGCAAAGACATTACCTGAACTTTCTTCAAATTCAATATGTTTTATATCAGTCATCTTTAGCTATCTCCTTGGCATTACTTAATCGCTGTTTAATTAAATCAATATCCTCTTTTGGGGTAGAAATACCTTTCTTAGATTTTTTCTGAAAAGTATGAAGCACATAAATATAATCCCCTAGTTGAACAGCTACTACAGTTCTGTACGCTTCCTTGTCATATTTAATGGCAATTTCAAAGACACCAGATCCAACTCCTTTAAACGGTTTTGCATTTTTTGGTATACCACCGAACTGTATATATTGAAGTTCATCACCTATTATCTTCATAACTTCAGGCGGGAATTTCATTAGGTTTTTCTTTGAATTTCCCATCCATCGCACAGGTCGTACTACTGGCGTATTCAAACTATTTGACACTAGCTACTTCCCAAGTATAGCAAATTTACTATAAAGCTAATTACAGGTGTTGGTGGGCAAATTAATTATTTGTAAAACGTGCGTTTTTTTCTTGAATTTTGCCCACCCTACTAGCACATCCACATTAATTTGTTGGGTTGAAATAATTAAAATCGGTAGTCGGTAGTGCGAGGCACACCCCACGCTACTTAAATGAACCCAATATTTTAGCCTAGACACGCTACTACAAAGGCGCGATGCTCTAATTTTATAGCGTCAATGACTATATATTTGTCTTTTTCACCACGCTAATAATGTGTGTTCCGTTATCCAAACAGCCATCTTCAGCACAAAAATCTAGCTCCCAGCTAAGAAATCTCACCCATGCATCGGTAGTTAATATCTGTTCTAAAAATTCATTACGATTAAGACTTAAATAATTAGAAGCTGACATCGCCACAATTTCGCCTTGATGGCTTTGGCACAACTGCTTTAACTCTTTTGCCCGATACATTTTTAACTGATGTCCATTATTATCGCCTCCATCAAGAAAGCCATTAGCATTCACTTGATCGACAAGTCGCGTAAAATTAGGGATTCCTGTTATGGCTTCAAAATTTGCTTGAGTTGTGCCAATTAAAGACATCACGCTGAGTAATAAATAGCCTTCAGGTTTTAATACTCGTAGCATTTCATCTAGAGCAATACCAGCTTGTTCCAAAACATAGCTTAATGCGCCACCATAACAAACGACGACATCAAAGGTTGCTGCTTCAAACATACTTAGGTCAATAATATCAAGCTGTAAACGCGAACTAACCGATGTTTCACTCTGATGTTGCAAAACATACTTCTGGTTGAGTTTAAGCTGTTCTGAAGATATATCCCCAACCGTAATTGATGCACCTAGTTTAGCAAGTTCAATCGTAAATCGACCTGCACCTGCACCGACTTCCAGCACTAAATCAGTTGATTTGACATACTTTTGAAGATAATGCTGGTGAATATGAAATGAAACTAAAGCAGCAGGATTTTTGCTAAGTCTATCCCACTCTTGTTCGCCATAAGAATCGTAAAAAGCTGCAACTTGCGCTGGGTTATATTTCACAATCAATCAAGATAATTTTGTTCGAGCTAGCCATTTCAAATTAAAACCTATCACAATTCATTAGTAATACCAAGTTGCAAAAATAACTGTAGAGATAAAATTAAATTGTAGTAGCGCGTCTAAGCTGAAATGCTGAGTTTATCAAATGTATAAAGTTTTTCTTTCATTAGAGTATTGAGGTCACTGTGTAGGAAAATTGTTGATTAATCATGTTGTTGGTTCGATGTCGTCTGGATGAACAATTGTAATCTCTTTAATTTTAGTAAAGTCTTTAGGGTTAAAAGTTAATATATGTGTGATTGAAAATGCGATCGCTGTTGCCATTAATCGCGCATCATGGGTTCTTTTTCCTTTAATTTGATATTTGGTGGCTAGATCTAACCATCGTGGAAAAATCGCCTTTGTTTCTTCAACTAACGTAAATTGACTTATGAGTTGATTAATTTTAGACTCTGTTCGTTCGACACTCCATCCCAGTCCATTTACGTCTATCGGACGGGTCGCAACCACCCAAAATTCAATCAAAACTTGGGGTGTAATGACGCATTCATGTCCTTGAGCAATCAAACTGGCTACGGAATTGACCGCTAAACTATAGCGCGGTGAAATACGATCGCTTGCTCTTAATAAAATATTGGTATCGAGTAAGTATTTAGTCACAATCAATCTTCGTTATAGATACTATCGCGACTTAACGCTTCATCGGGTAGTCCAGGGCTATCATCGGGATTATCCGAAGCCCAATCCATCCACTGTTTGACTCGTGAGGACACGACTCCTTGGGATTGATTCTCTATGAGTGATTTTTGGGCGATAAAATCAACAAAATCTAAAACGAACTGTTGCTGTACAGAGTTTAGATCGCGCCACTTATTGATTAATAATTGTTCGCTATTCATTTTTTCGCTAAAAATAATCTTCGTACTCTAATAATATGTGTCCCGCTATCCAAACAGCCATCTTCAGCATAAAAATCTAGCTTCCACCGAAGAAAGTTCGCCCATGCATCGGTGTTTAACTAAAAGCTTATAGCTTATCTAAAACCAATCTTGTTCACTTTTATGAGAATCCGACTTCTTTTTTTTAAAGCCAAATTCAGGCTCGTTTGCTGCGCGATCTAACTCTTGTAGTTTGGTTTCATTAGCATGATTCCAATCAGCGAGATGGTTAATTAACTCTTGACCAGCGATCGCCATTTTATTAGCCTGCTGTAGAGTAAGATCGAGATCTTCTTTGGCGCGAGCGGAAATTTTTTGGGAAAGTGATGTATTTTGGGGAGCATCAACATGATTAGAGTTGTCTGCATCCAAGGCGTGATATTTGCCCTGAGTCGTCCCCCTGTCTAATATTTTAAACTGCTCTGTTTGAGTTGTAGATTGATTGAGAAAAGGACTATTATTTAAAGCTTTACCTTGAATGTTTAGACAAGTAGCAATATTTGCTGAAGATTGAGCTGATACTTCCCACAACAAGCTATTTTGTTGGGTCGAACTCTGCCACAGGTATATTTGATCGGGACGCTGGGAGTGTTGGTTTAATTGAGGAAGTTCCTGAGTGGAAGGAGCGATCGCCGAATAATCGAAGTTAACGGAGCAATACTGACTGAGGGAGGGATAGGTGCTATTTAGTTCATAGTTTTTCACCAGCCAAACTTGCTCGATTTCTTGATAGAGAATGTTAAAGTTATCTAGGCAGTTTTCGGCATAAGGAGGTAAATTCTGGATTGCTTGGTTTTTTGTTAGCTGCGTCACATAACCGACAAATACGTATAAAGGTCTACCTTGATCATCCCTGACGCGATCGCCAATTAAATCTTTGACCGTGCAGGTAACACCAACAATACAGTAATTATTATTTTTAAATAACGACCAACGAGGAGAACCAACCAGGTTGCGCGCTCGCTGAGTAGTAGCGACGATATGCTGTGATGCCCAATCTAGATCTGGTTGGGTAAAGTCGTGAGGTATGGTAATCAAGCGAAAATCTAAATGATAGGTGCGTCCATAAACAATTGCCGCCCATTTAGACATCTGCTGTCACCTCACTACCATTGAAGTAGAGAGAAGCTTGCTGTAATTCTCGGCAAAGCAACTTCATATTTTCTTCTACCGCCATGATTTCGGTTTTAGTGGTTTCTAGCTGAGTAGTTTGTTCCCTCAGTTGATTCGCTCTAATTATTTGCCACAGTGCATTCTTTTGCCTGGCTACGTCTACTTCGAGGATTTGGCGATCGCGATCGCCCTTGAGCTTTAAACCATAGGCTCGTAGCTGGGAATAAACAGCAAAAACCACAGGAAGATGCACATTTACTGGCACAATTTTAGCGTGATCGGGATCGTCGCCGAGATCTCGTCCTAAACTTACGGGACAAATCATCACTAGCCAGCCAGAGTTGGGGGTAAATAATGCTTGAAACAGCTTTTTGACATCAGCAATGATCTCTTCTCGCTCTCGATGGTGGCAAAGGTCATATTTGGTAATCACGATCGCCACAGGGAATGGTTGTTGCGGATTGGGCTGCTTATTATTGCTAATGTATTGCTGAATAAATTGGTTCATGCGATCGCTTTTGATTTGTCGCACGGTATTGGGAGTCAGCTCGCTAGTGAGGTATTCCCCTGAAATACAGAGAAATAAGCAAGCAGATTCTTGTAGATATAGTATTAGATCGGCAACATCTTGTTCGGTCGAGCGATCGCTTAGAGCTAAACCGCGATAATCGAGCCACTGAAACCCCATTAACGGTCGAAAGCCATAGCTAAAGTCAAAACCATAATACTCCATTGCTGCGGCATTAGGTGTTGGCCAGCGGTCTTCTCCCTTAAGAGAAATTAGTTTTTCCCACCTCTGGGTTAACTCTAAATCTAAGTCCATATCCTTGGCAGCCAGAGTAAATCCTTGGATTCCTGTTTGCATTACGGCATACATACCGAGCAAATAACTAGTTTTACCTGCTCCCGTAGTACCTAACATGGTAATCTTGATTTCGTCGAGCTGCATATTATTTAAAACCATTTAGTTTGCTGGGAATCGTTAGGACGTTGGGAAGCAGTTCCTTGACCAAAAACTCCCCAAACATCTTGATTAGAGCTATAAAAGCTTTTGGATTTAGTTAGAGACGATAATTGACTAGCATCTTTAAACAGTAGATCAAAAAATTCCCGCACCGACTGTATCCGCTGAGTTACATCCATGGACATCGCTTTAGCGATCGCCTTACTTACACCCAGACTAACATGAGGCGCAATTTCTTTAACGGTTTTTAATTCTACTCCTGCTGCTCTCTCGATGGCGGAGATCGGTGCTTCCCCTGTCAATAAATGATACAGAGTTGAGCCTAAAGCATAAATATCGGTAAATGCCCCATATTTCAGCGATCGCCCATATTGTTCCAGCGGAGCATAGCCAGGAGTCAACATGGTCGTATATCTCGCGGTAGAAGAAGTGGTAAAATCTCGTGCTGCCCCAAAATCAATCAAAACTACCCGACCATCATCTGCCAACATAATATTCTCTGGCTTGATATCTCGATGGAGAAACTGAGCTTGATGCAGGATTTCTAATGCTTCCCCTACTTTAGCAATATACTCCAAAGCCTTAGCCTCTGACAGCTTACCTTTTCTTTGCTTGAGGAATTCTGCCAGGGTTTGACCTTGAAGGTACTCCATGACCATGTAGGCAGTGTTGTTTTCTTCAAAATAATAGAAAACTTGGACAATTCCAGGGTGATGAAACTGACCGAGGGTTTGACCTTCAAGTAAAAATTTTTGTTTGGCGTTGCTATAGGTGTCTAAATTCCAACGACCCGCAGATACTACGGTTGAACCTTCTCGCCAACAACCTTCAGGAAAAAACTCTTTGACTGCTACAGCTCTATTTAATCTAGTATCGATACCCTGATAAGTAATCCCAAAACCACCTTGACCGAGAGGTTGTTTAATCCGATACTCCCCACTAGCCAAACAAGCACCAGGACTCAATATGCCGTTAACCCTGGTAAATTTTCCCATGAACTAAACTCCTTAACAACTCTTACCTATGAATTTGCCCATATTTTAAGTTTAAATTTGTTACCCTATATGCTGCCAAATAATCTCTAATAATTTTAATCTGTATCCTGTTAGTTTTTTGATTAGTTTAGATCAGTGTAAATACTTACATTATTTAATTTGCGCGAAAATCAGAATCTAGATGACTTCAACCATTAAAATGTTCTAATTGTGGAGGGTATCTTAATAGCATAAACTACGCCTGTAGAAGTATTTGAGGAGGATATGACAGATCGGCCTGAGACAATTAAACAAAGCCTTGACAAACTAGTTGAAATTGCCCATCAATTTGAACCAGACGCGCAAATTACCGACATTCAGCAACATGGTAGTGGCAATATTAATAGTACCTTTTTAGTTACTTTAAAGCTTCAACCGCCCTTTATTCTGCAGCGTCTTAATACTGTCGTATTTTGTCAACCAGAATTAGTTATGAATAATATCTGTATTTTATCGGATTACGTTCATCAAAAGCTAGAGCAAAATAATTTCTCTTCTCAGCGTCGTTGGCTAATACCAAGGGTGCTATTTACGAATCAAAATCAAAATCACTACGTAGCAGAAGATGGTACTTTCTGGCGGGGGATCAGCTTTATCGATAATTCCCAGTCCTTTGATACGATTCAAGATTTACACCACGCTCAGGAAATTGGTTATGGCTTGGGTATGTTTCACCGTCTACTGACTAATTTGCCGACAGAACAACTAGCAGATACTCTAGCAGGATTTCATATTACCCCTGGATACCTCAAACATTACCATCAGGTGAGAGAGAAGGTGCAGATTAACTATTCCCCTGAAGTTAACTACTGTCTTCAGTTTATTCGCGATCGCCCTAACTTACCTTATATTTTAGAAAATGCTAAAGCCAAAGGAAAACTTCGCTTAAGAACGATTCACGGCGATCCTAAAATTAATAATATTATGATTGACTGCTCCACTAAAGAAGCAGTGGCGATGATCGATCTCGATACAGTTAAGCCAGGTTTAATTCATTATGACATTGGTGATTGTTTGCGATCGGGCTGCAATTCTTTGGGGGAAGAAACTAGTAACTGGCAAGAGGTCAAGTTTGAACCAAAACTTGCTCAAGCTATCCTCAAGGGCTATTTAGAGGTAGCACGGGACTTTTTAACCCCAGAGGACTATCACTACATTTATGACTCGATTCGCTTACTGGCGTTTGAATTAGGACTGAGATTTTTTACCGATCATCTAGAAGGGAATGTTTACTTTAACGCTAATCATGCCAAACACAATCTAGCTAGAGCTTTAGTACAGTTTAAACTGACTGAAAGCATTGAAAGTCAGCAGGAGACAATTGAGCAGATCATCGCTGAAATGATATGAAATCTAGCTTTTCTTTGATCCCTTTTACTCCAGATACTGCACCTTCGGTTCAGATTACGGGTAATATTGAGCGTCAGCACAACCAGTTAAATATTGAATATACATTAGCAGGGCGATCGCAAATTCTGATCCCCGAAACTTCTAATAAGCCGACTCGCCAATTTAATCTATGGCAACATACCTGCTGTGAATTTTTTTTAGGCTTGCAAGACTCAACCCAATATTGGGAATTCAATCTTTCTCCCGCAGGACATTGGAATATTTATCGTTTTCTCGACTATCGACAAGATCTGGTGGAAGAAATAGCCTTTGATTCTTTACCTTTCCAGGTGTTGCTAGAGAATGATACTTTACAGCTTAAATTACAAGTTAATCTCGATAAAATTATTGCTCCCGAACAAAGTTTAGAAGTTGGTATTACTACAGTTATCGAAGATCGAGAAAGTCAAATAAGTTACTGGGCATTAACCCATCCAGCCGAAGAAGCCGATTTTCATCTAAGAAATAGCTATCTTCTCAAACTTTAAGCGTGGTGTAAGTTTCTCAAATATTTTTACCGTGATTTCTCTAATTGATCAATTAATATGAAATACAAAAAATAATGATACAAATTGATTTTCCCTATTTCCCTACTTCCCTACTTCCCCATCCATAGCAAACATTAAAATATTTCATGTAAAATATTCAGGCGCTAAAATTACAGATATTAAATCCTTACACATAATCAGTTCTTCATGACTGTAACTCTAGCAAAATGGACAATTGATGAATATCATTCGATGATTCAAGCAGGATTACTAGATAATCGTCAGGTAGAGTTGCTTAGAGGAGAAATAGTCGAAATGTCCCCCGAAGGTGAAGCTCATGCTTATTTTAGTAGTGAGGCGGAAGAATACTTACGAGAATTGTTAAAGAGCAAAGCTACAGTCCGTTCAGGCAAACCGATTACTTTGTATGACAACAGTGAACCTGAACCTGATATTGCGATCGTGCAAAAGTTAGGACGAGAATATTTAGCTCATCACCCCTATCCTGAGAATATTTTTTGGCTAATTGAGTACTCTAATTCCAGTTTAGACAAGGACTTAAATCTAAAGACTAAAATTTATGCAGCAGCAGGTGTTCAAGAGTATTGGGTGGTTAACCTGAAAAAAAGACAGTTGATTGTCTTTCGGCAACCTCAAGATTGTGAATATCTAGCAAAATCAACTTATAGCGAGGGTACTATTTGTTCTGTGGCATTCCCTGATATCTCTATTACCATTAACTCAATCATAAGTAATTAAAGCGATCGCCTGGATTACCAAAAAAGCTTTTAGCTTTTAGCTCTCAGCTATTAGCCCTTGACCAACTCTCAATCGCCCTAAAATCTCAACCCAATTATTTATAATGCTCCTGCGGCTGTCTTGTCGATAATACTGCCATCCCCTAGGTGGCTAGTAAGATTAATCGCTTGCATTACAGGTTTACCCAATCTCCCTTGAGGATAATCAATCACACTGACAGCACAATTACCCTGTTTGATATTCCAGAAGTTGCTGGGTTTGAGACCAAGAAGATAGCAAAGAATCACTTTATTAATGGCATCATGAGCCACCACCAGTCCTGTTGTTGGTGTGTCTGTGTTGCTGTAGTCTGCCACGATTTTATTCCAGGCAGCAACACCTCGATCCCAGACTTGCTGTAGGTTTTCTCCTTCAGGCATTTGGACGGTTTCAGGCTTATCTTTCCACTGTTGAAGCAGTTCGGGATATTTGACTTTAATTTCGGTCTCCAGCATTCCTTCCCATAAGCCATGACCAATTTCGATTAGTTCAGGAGTAGTGGTTAATTCGACACCATCATGGTGTTCGAGAATAATTTCAGCAGTTTCTTTGGGACGCATCATCGGACTAGAAACGGCAAAGTCGATGGGGATATCTTGTAAAAAGATACTCGCTTTACGTCCTTGCGATCGCCCGTGATCGTTTAAGGGAATATCTTTGATCCCCTGAAAACGGGATTCTTTATTCCAGTCGGTTTCACCATGACGTACCAAGAGTAAACGCAACCCTGAATGATTTGGACGCACGGGAGGAAGAGTCATCCCGACATGGGAAGTTTGGTTTAAAGATTCCAGTTGTACTGGTTCGCCAAATTTACCTGGAAAGTTCAGAATATTAATACAGCAGTTGGACTGTTGAAGTTCATGGTAGCGATTCATACTGATGCCAATGGCACTCATAATTAGACAGCGATTGATGCCATTATGGGCAGTAATTAAAATAGTTTGATCTTGGTGTTTGGCGATCGCCTGTTGCCAAAACTCTTGTGCCTGTTGATATAAAGAGCGTACAGGATAATAGTCTTGCCCTTCAACAATCATCTTAAAGTCTTGAGGATTTGTTTTCCACTGCCGATAATCAGCACTAAACTTAGAGATTACTTCGTCTTTTTTCATCTCCGACCACAAAGATAGATCGATCTCCAGTAATTGCTCAGTCGGTTCTAAAGCTGGAGGGTTAGGCAAACACTGATGAATTATCTCGGCTGTCTGTTTGGCACGCTGTAGAGGACTGCAATAGAAAGCATCAATTTTAAGACCGCTCAAAGCCTTTCCTACCTGTTGAGCATCGCTAATTCCTTTGTCGGTCAAGATTGACTTATCACAACGACCCTGAATGATCTTTTGGGCATTATAAGTACTTTGTCCATGACGAACGATAATTACGCGAGTAGCCAACCTCTTATCCTCTCCATAAGTTAATAAGTCGGGTAGGGCAAGGACATTGCGGTCACTTTCTCTCCCCTCAGAACCGAGCATGAAACTTGCAAAGCACTCGGCTCAAGCAATGTCGCTCAATCTTGTTTACCCTGCTAGTGTACTTGATGATGACGAAAAATTACCAGGAAAACAAAAGATAAAAACTCGGCTGCTGACTGCTTCTCAAATCGTTTTTGTGGCGAAAATAACAGAATGAAAAACCAGCTACTACACAATCATGTCATTAACAAAGCTACGAACTGTCCACTGCACAAGACTGTTGGGATAATCAGTGGCGATCGCCAACTATCTTTTAAGACTACTTTGAGCCAAGTTATGTACGCAGTTGACTTATGGAGATAAAGCGTCGGTAAAATTCTTACAGATTAGACAGCTTGGAAACATACAAGCTAAATAGCAAAAAAAAGTTTAACCTTTGCCATAATCTTAATTTTTTGATTTGTTCTTGAGTTTTGACCCCAACATCCCCAGCTACTTTACTGAAACTTAGCAAGAGAAGGAGGCTTAACCAAGAAGTTTTCCTCAATATTTAAATACTGGGAGGAGAATCTAGCCCCCACTGATGACGAATGAAATCTTTATACATATTATCCTTGACGATCATTTGCTCGTAAAGTTTGACTAAAAAATCTTGAGCCTGCTCGTGACTCATCGATCTTACTTGAGTCTCGAAAGAGCGAATATTAAATTTCTGCTCTAAAGACAGCTTAATTGAATCTGACATATAAACCACACTCCTGAGTTTGAAATTGGTAATCGATTTGCCTTGTTTAATGTAAGCTATTATTACTTTAACTTGACAAATACTTTCCTTAGTTATATTGACTAATATATTTGATTGTCAACTATCAAGCTAAATCTCAGCTCTCTCTGAAGACAGAAATTTAGGGGAAGAAACGTAAATAAATTGAATAAATTGGTTAATAACGTAAACATTCTGTAATAATTTAGCTAAGGTGCAAAATTTTGGCATTAAATTCAACTTATAATTTTGATTAGCTGGCGCTGTTTTCATCGACAAATTGCGCTCAAAGATTATTACGTCGTTTTGGGGTAAAATTTGCCTTGGACTTTGATTAAACTACTATGGCAATAATTAATAGTAAGATTAGGTTATATAACTAAATCATCGTCAGTGTTAGCTTTGCTGAATTAAGACCTTTAAAAAAGTTGTCTTATATAATTAATGTCTGGCACAAAATAAACTTGATTTGGTCTACGAAAAAATCCATTGATAAACAACCTTTTCGATAATTAATTTATATATTGGCTTAATTGCCTTTAAAAAAGCGTTCGCTCTGCACACATTTTTGGAATTCAATCAGCTTGGGAGACTATAGTTTTATGTCTATTCGTTTATATGTGGGTAATTTGCCCAAAGAGGAAATTGAACGCGATACCTTAGCAGCAATGTTTGCTGATGAAGGAGAGCAAGTTTCAACTAAAGTAATCAAAGATCGTAAAACAGGTAAGTGTCGTGGCTTTGCCTTTGTTACCGTTCCTACCGATGAATTAGCCGATCAGTTTATCGAAAAATATAACGGTCAGTCTTTTATGGATAATCCCATCAAAATCGAAAAAGCTTTGCCTCGTTCTAAGGGCGAAGATGGTGAAGCTGCACCCGAAGCTAATAATAGCAGTAGTAACAATGCTGATGCACCTAAGCGCAAAACTGCTAGCAAACGTAGTAGTGGTAAAAAACCCAGTACTACTCAAAAGCAGCAACAGGGAACTATTCAGCCAGATCCCCGTTGGGCAGACGAACTAGCCAAGCTAAAAGAAATGTTAGCAGCAGCCAATAACTAATGCTGATTGATAGAGATATATCCCAGCAAAGCTCAATTATTTCGAGTGAAGCAAGAGCAGTAATTTAACTTGATCAATAGCGGTGACGATAACTCAGAAGGAAACTTAGGGTGATTGTCACCGTTATTTTTGGGGAGCAAGTTGTTAAGCTGTGAATCATTCTTTTTTTAGGCTTTGGGACGAATATCTGAGAAAATAAACTCCAGATTAAATAATCAATATATAGATAAGGAAATTAAATTCATGAGCGATCCTGTCACAACGATGAAGCAAGAAGTAGGTAGAGCAGCCGCAGCGCGAGTCAAGTCTGACTCAATTGTGGGATTAGGATCGGGTTCTACTGCCGCCTATGCTATCGAGTATATCGGCGATCGCCTTGCTAAAGGAGAAATCAAAAATATTCAGGGTGTTCCTACTTCGTTTCAGGCAGAAGTATTAGCCAAACAATTTAAAATTCCCCTAGTTACGCTTGATGCGATCGATCATATCGATATTGCGATCGATGGTGCTGATGAAGTCGATCCACAAAAAAACCTGATTAAAGGTGGTGGTGCAGCCCACACGAGAGAAAAAGTTGTCGATTCTTTAGCTAAAGAGTTTATTGTCGTGGTAGACGGCGGTAAATTAGTTGACAAATTGGGTTCAACATTCCTGTTGCCAGTCGAAGTTATTCCTATGGCAGTTGCCCCCGTGATGAGGAGTTTAGAGAAATTAGGAGGGAAGCCAGAGTTAAGAATGGGAGTCAAAAAAGCGGGCCCTGTAGTTACAGATCAGGGTAATCTAGTGATTGATGTTAAATTTGACCATATTCAAGATCCTGGGACAATGGAAAAAGAAATTAATAATCTGCCTGGAGTTCTAGAAAATGGTTTATTTGTAGGAGTAGCAGATATTATTATGGTGGGTGAGGTTAAGGATGGTAAAACCGTAATTCGTGAGTTTTAGTGAATAAAACAGACATTTAAAGAGAAACTTAAAAGAAAGGCGATCGCTTTAATGATTATTGATTGAATCAATTTAATTTCTTAAAAGTGATTATGGATATTAAAGATTTAGCAATCTGGTCATTAGCATTTGCTCTAATCATCCATACGATTGATGAAGCATGGCTACCCGAATATCAAAAGGCTAAACCGAATTGGCGCTCAGTGGTCTTTAATCGCGCTCTTTTCCTGGAAAACCTGCCTGTTTTCATTTTTTCCATTGGTTTAGCAACAATTGGCTGGCGATGGTCGCTCATGGGCGGTATTTTGCCAGCGGTGGGGCTGACCCATCCACTGTTAGATCATTTAGGATTGAGTTGGCAGACACATAAGATGCGACCAGGCAGTTGGACAGGACTCTTTTTGCTTTTGCCTCTTAGCATTTGGGTTTATGCTTTAAGCAATACCTATCATCTGTTTAATTTACCTGAATTCTTAATTAGTGGTGCGATCGGTTTAGGGATATCGATCTGGTTATTCTGGATTGTTGCTCAAGAGTCCCAAAATCTTTAAAAATCAATTGGGTAGGATGGGCATAATCAGGATTTATAAAGTGCAATGAACAATTTCCTTAATGCCCACCACAATAATTTTGCACGATATATTTGGTGGACAATAAACTATTCTAGAAAAGAGAGAATTATTTTGTTGAAATTTATTGCTTTTGTCACCATTTTTTTGGTCTCATACACTTTATCTATTTCTCCTGTCCATGCTGAGACTATAAGTAATTTTGATAGTGGCGCAGTAGTGTTTGAAGCTAACTGTGCTGGCTGTCATATAAATGGGGGAAATATTGTGCGACGGGGTAAAAACCTTAAGTCTAAAGCCCTACATAAATATAAGGTAGATAACGAAGAGGCGATCGCTAATATTGTGACTAATGGCAAAGGTCTAATGTCAGCCTATGGTGATAAACTTAGTCAGCAAGAAATAGCAGATGTCAGTGCCTATGTATTGCAACAAGCAGCAAAAAATTGGCAGTAAATAACCTGAAATTAGCCAAAAGCATGACGACAATTGTTGAGAAGATTATCCAATTGTTGTTCAACTCGAACAGGATTTTTTAATCTAAACCAGGCTGCAATTATTGCTTCTTTGGGGTTTCGTTGGTTTTGTTGAACAGTAGAAATAGCCTCTTGATTTGAATATCCGCGCTGACTGACTAACCAACTAGCTAAAACTATTCCAGTCCTGCCAACTCCACCAGAACAATGAACTACAGTTTTTTGCTGATTTTGCTCTGCGGAAATCAAAAAAGGAATAATGCGATCGATCAATATTTCTGCGGGAGGAATTTGAAAATCTTTAATTGGTTGCCACAATACATATTTAGCAGCAAATTCTTGTCTATAGGTTTCTAATAAATTGATCGGATAACGAGCAAGTTGCTTACTCTCCAACAGACAGCAAACTCTACCAATTTCCTGTTGTCGCATGAACTTAATCCATTGCGCAATTGACTTTTGTGTATATCTAGGTCTTGCAGCACCAAAGATTATCGATTCTTGACGAGTGGCAGGGGCAAATTTATACAGCATACTAGACAATGTTAGGACGTTTTTTACTACCTATATGCGAAGCGGTATCCTTTAGGACTACCTACTACCTACGAGCTAATCACCCCAATTGTCTATCGCTAATTTTGTACGGCTATACATACTCTAGCCTTGAGAATCATATAATAACCATAGGGAAAAATAATATCTTTAAATCTTACTAATTATCAAACGTGATCGATCAAGCAAAAGATGCCATTACAGTTACAGATATTTTAGACCAGGCAGCCAAGGGAATAGATATTTCAATCGAAGACGGAATTTCTCTAATTCAACAACAAGATCCATCAATTAGATTGAATATTGCCCAAACCGCAGATCGTCTTCGTCAGAAGCAGGTAGGCGATACCGTAACCTACGTGATTAACCGTAATATTAATTTCACTAATATCTGTGAGCAACACTGTAGTTTTTGTGCTTTTCGTCGTGATGCCGATGAAGCAGGCTCTTTTTGGCTTGATAATGCGCAAATAATTGCTAAAGCAACTGAAGCCGTGGCAATTGGCGCAACGGAAATTTGTATGCAGGGGGGTTTAAATCCTCAAGCAAAAATCGATGGTGCATCTCTAGCTTTTTACCTAAATTTAATCAGAGAAATTAAGACGAACTTTCCTCAACTTCATCTTCATGCTTTTTCACCCCAGGAAATCCAATTTATTGCCCGAGAAGATGGTCTTAGCTACGAACAAGTACTGTTAGCTCTAAAAGAAGCTGGGTTAGGCTCAATGCCAGGGACAGCAGCCGAAGTATTAGACGATCGCGTCAGAAAGATTATTTGTCCTGAAAAAATCAACAGCGCCACCTGGTTAGAAATTGTTGGCTTGGCTCATCGCTTGGGTATCAATACCACTAGTACAATGCTATCGGGACATATTGAGACTCATCAGGAGCAAATTGAACATCTGGCTAAATTGCGATCGCTGCAACAAACTGCCGTAGCCAATCATTATCCTGCTAAAATTACCGAGTTTATTATTTTACCTTTTGTTGGGCAAGAAGCACCTGCTCCAATTCGTAAGCGCGTTGGTAGAGATCAGCCTGATGTAGCAGAAGTATTGCATTTGACAGCTGTTGCTCGTATTTTTTTGGGAAACTGGATTGTTAATCATCAACCAAGCTGGGTCAAAATCGGCTTATCTGGGGCAAAACAAGCCTTAAACTGTGGTTGTAACGATATTGGTGGAACTTTGATGGAAGAACACATTACCTCGATGGCGGGAGCGCAGGGAGGAACTAACATGAGCGTGGCTACATTACGTCAGGCGATCGCCGATTTAAATCGTCCAGATCGACAAAGAACTACTGAGTATAAGTATTTCTGAACCTCCCATCGGCATGTGCTGTCGGGATTCCCATTTAGACTCGACTCTAGACACCTAAATGTCCCCGATAGAACGCCGTTACTGGGCTGTTTGTTTTACTTCCACTTGAATACTCATGCCAGAGCATCTTTACAAGGAATAACTTTGATAGTCTTACTCAACTTAGAGCAACTTTTCCCAATGCCGATTTAGTTGGCACCCTCGACAGTTCCTTCAAGTCGGGAAACCCGCCCAACGGACTGTCTCGCAAATTAACCGTCTTTAATATTGGAGGAAACAAATATAGGTTAATTGCTGCTATCCACTTTAATCGCCACAAAGTCTACATTCGTCATATATTAACTCACGCTGAATACGACAAGCGGTGCGACCCCGCGTTATGCGAAGCGGTGACGCGATATGCGGAGCGGTATCCTTTAGGACGAAGGAGCTAATCCTTTAGGAATCCTTTAGGACGGCGAAAGACGCAAGGGAATGCGCACCAAGAAGGATAATTGGAAATTATGACTACTATTGCACCAGAATTAAAACGACAATGGAAAGCGATCGCGCCTTATTTAACAATTAGCAATGAGCAAGAATACGACGAAGCGGAAGAAAGGCTTAATGTTCTGCTAACGGAATATGATAAACACCATAAATTATGCAATGTCCTGAATGGGAATCAAAAATAATAGTCAAGAATGGTCGCCGAAAAGGTAAACAGAACTACCTTTGTCCTAAAGCGATTGTCTTGAATGTCAAGTTTAATTTGTCTTCAAAAGCGATCGCTAAGAACTAAATTAATCCAGGGTAATTGGTCATCACAGTAAGTTATGACTGCGATTTAAAAAATCAAAAATAACAATGCAATTTAATTAGGCGATTTGAGGTTACCCTAAAGAATGTTATACCCTTGTCTTAAAGCATAAACTTCGTGACCAGAGGGAATCCTTTTATTTTTACAAAATATGTAAATTCAAGATTGCAGCAAAATATGAGTCTCTTGAATATTAATATTGAGGGCTGCTGCTACTGCTGCTATACGCTGAAATCCAGCCGAACTATAGCGAGCGCCTGTTCGATCTGCAGCATATCTTTCACGAGAAAGTAGGAATTTTCACTGATAGCAAAGGCGATCGCCTTGCTTTTAGTGGTTGGTCGGATAATGTCGAGTCGTTTCATGTTTATTGTGATTGGGAAGGCGATCGCGATTTGGAAAGAGTTAACGAAGAAGCCTATCGTTTTGAGCAATTATGGAATGACTATACTCCCCTCAAAGATTTAATGTTTCGCCATACCCGCGACACCTTGAGGCAATATTACAAGTTGGGTATCTTAGACCGAGATATTCCCCGAAGAATAGTTAGTGATAATGCGATCGCTCTCGAACCAAATCGTGAAGTTCCTTTATACCAGGCTGTAAGTGATTATGTTCGCCATTTTTACAGACTAGCTCAGAAAGAAAACCGCAAGGCTTTGGGCTTTTTAATGACCTTATATGGATTATCTG
Organism: Pleurocapsa minor HA4230-MV1; assembly: GCA_019359095.1. NCBI lineage: Bacteria > Bacillati > Cyanobacteriota > Cyanophyceae > Pleurocapsales > Pleurocapsaceae > Pleurocapsa > Pleurocapsa minor. Next base: position 152,681 of record JAHHHZ010000023.1, read on the forward strand.
AGAGAAAACTTACAGCAGACTATATGGTTCTCAAGTAGCTTGTTATTCGGGAAGAGGGGGCGAATTATGTCAAGCAGGACGGACATCTCACGGTGCGGAGGCAACCTCCGCACCCCTGTCCTCAGAATGGCAAACAGTACCAAAAGAACAAATCAAACGTCAATTTCGAGAAGAAGACATCAAAATCTTACTCTGTACGGAATCTGCCAGTGAAGGATTGAACCTGTAAACCTGTGGGGTATTAATAAACTATGATCTACCTTGGAATCCTATGAGGGTAGAACAACGTATCGGTAGAATCGATTCAGCCAAGTCATCATATTCGCATCCCTAGCTAAAGCTGCCTCAATCCTCAAATGCAGGTTCGCCACCAACTTTCTCAAATATCCAGGCTGAGTTGCTTTGTTCTTTATCTTATCCAGCTTACGGGCGATCGCTTTTTCAGGGGACTTAATTCAGACTGATTCATTTCGAGTTTTTCATACTTAATCTTCATTCATTGTGCCAAATACTTATCCCTCTTATGTCACTCTCCGAGTTTAACTAGTAACAAATCAAAGAGATTACCCAGAAAGAAGCAAGGGTTGAAATTGATTCATAGTATGAATTAAACGATGAAGTCCGAGTAATAAATAAGAATTAGGAAAGATTTCTAGCCAGGGAAAAATCAACCATAACAGAAGGGTAGGTTGTCCTAAAGGACTTGTCTACCGAACTAAGCGGCATATGCGGAGCAGTATCCTTTAGGACAAGTCGCATAGTTGGAGATACCGCTTCGCATAAATAATTAAACGAAAATTATTTAAGACATTCTTCCATCCTGTTTGATGATTCGATTGTGGATGAGAAGCAAAATCAATAGTTGTTTTAGGTCGGTCAGAATTAACAAGAGCCAATGAATTTAAAGATAAAAAAGGTTGAGTACTTAAACTAATCATTAAATAAGCACTCATGATGATTTCCCAGCATTTGTTAATCTCCTGAAAATTAGTAAATCTGTAATCAGTCCATCCTAGTTCTTGTTTACATTGTCTAAAGCTATATTCTACATAGGTTCTTAATCCATAAAGGTTGCCTAAAATCTTCTTCATCTTACTTCTTTTTTCCTGAATGTTTGTCATCATAAAAGAAGTTGAATTCTCGGAAAGTGACAGAATAGGGTTAAAGTGTAATGAATTCTAATGCTCGGTTTCTTTCAGATTCTTAGGACAGTTTGTCAGATTTTTATGGTGTTATTATGCGACTGATAAAATGGCTGCGATCGCCTTAGTAACATCTGAATTCCACTGCCTACTATTTGGCCGTGCCGTTGTACAAAACGGCCTTCACACTACCAGCACTCAACTATTCAAAACATCGTATTATCGTTAGCCGACGCTTCTGGGATGGTCTGTAACACGTCCCAATGCTCGACTATCTTACCTTGATCATCCAGGCGGAAGATGTCGATGCCCGCCCAGTCATTGTCGCTTGGCCATTGTTGGTAGCAATGCAAGACTACATAATCGCCTTCAGCGAAGACGCGCTTAAACTGGACGCACTTGCCCTGATATTCTTTCGCCATCCTCTCGAAATATTCGATGAAAGCCTGCTTCCCGTCGGCCACCGCTGGATTGTGCTGGATGTACACATCGCCGACATATTTCTCGACGGCTTTTGCGGGCTGACACTGATTGAACATCAGGTCATAAAATGCCGTGACCGTCTGTTTGTTTTGCTCAAGTTTATCTGTCATTCGTTCTACACCTCACATTAACCGAAACTCCCAGCGGCTCAAATTAGCGGCGGGCAAAGAAACTCGAACGCAGCACTAGCGGCTTTAACCCGTCTGCTGCATTGTTAGGTGGCTGCTCTGGACACAGCACCCATTTAGATTTGTGCCATGCCACCATCGACGAATAGCTCAATGCCGTTTACAAAGCTGCTGTCATCTGAAGCAAGAAAGACAACCGCTTTGGCGATCTCATCAGGCGTGCCAACGCGTCCCAATGGGATATTGTTGACATCGCTCTTCACAAATTCTTTCACCTGCTCTTCACTGAGTCCGAAGAGATTGTAACCAGGAGTCGGAATGGTACCAGGGCTGACCGCATTCACTCTAATCTGGCGGTCTTTGAGGTCGAGTATCCAGTTGCGGGCAAACGATCGCACGGCAGCTTTGGTGGCGCTATAAACGCTGAAGGCTGGAGTACCCCTGATGGAAGCAGTTGAGGCATTCAGGATGATGGCAGCGCCCTCTGGTATCAGCGGCAGTGCCTTCTGCACAGTGAAAAGTAGACCCTTGACATTGGTGTTGAATGTTTTGTCAAAATGTTCTTCGGTGATCGATCCGAGCGGGATGAGTTCTGCACTGCCAGCATTCGCAAAGATGACATCGAGGCGACCTTGCTCTTGCTCGATCGTGGCGTAAAGACGATCGAGGTCTGCCAGATTTGAGACATCGCTTTTAACGCCCATCACGTTCTTACCAATTTCGTTTACAGCCGCATCAAGTTCCGTCTGACGACGACCCGTGATAAAAACATACGCACCTTCGACAACGAATTGCTTGGCAGTGGCAAGCCCAATACCGCTGGTGCCACCAGTAACGAGGGCGACTTTGCCTGAGAGTTTTTGTGACATCGTGTTCTCCTGGTCGAGTTTAGGGATTACAAATTTGATTACAGATTGTTCAAGCGGTAAAACCGCCATCAATTTTGAGGCTCGCGCCCTTGACAAAAGTGGGTGTTGATCGCTACTTGGTCGCAACGTGTCGCACTGCCAATCGACTACTGCGCTACATATCCACCATCTACCATCAATGTTTCACCTGTTATGAACGATGCCAGGTCAGATGATAAAAACAGGACTGCATTTGCAACTTCAAGCGGTGTTCCAACTCGTCCGATCGGGTGAAGTCCTGTCATGTAAGCTTTGGCTTCATCCTGCCCACCTGTAGCTGCTTCAAACATATCTGTTTCGATTACTGCTGGTGCAACGACATTGATGCGAATACCCGCTTTGGCATATTGGAGCGCAGCAGCTTTTGTTAAGCCTACTACCGCATGTTTACTCGCGGTGTAGAGAGGTACGCCAGGAAGTGCAATGACTCCATTCGCAGATGCCGTATTGACGATTGAACCACTTTCCTGTTTCAACATCTGAGCGATTTCATATTTCATCGACAACCAAACGCCTTTGACATTGACGTTCATCATGCCCTCGTATTCCGCTTGTGTTTGATCGATCAATGAGGGGTTTTCGCCGACAGTTCCTGCATTATTAAAGGCAATATCTAACCGACCAAAAACGCCAACCGCTTTATCAACCTTTCGTGACATCTGCTTGCACAAAAATCGCCTCTCCACCAGCGTCCTTAATCAATCGAACAGTTTCTTCACCTTCATCCATTCGACGACCCACCACCACCACCTTTGCTTGTTGTTGAGCATAAGCGATAACTTCGTTAAGCTTCGCTAACGCAGTAGCTCTACCAATTCCCAATGTGCCTCCAGTGAATAACGCCACTTTATCCTGAAGTATCATTCTATTTCTCCTTCTATTTCAATGAGCGTTGACTAAAAAAGTGATGCCCCGATGACTCAACTTGTAGTAAGTCACGCCAGATGATTATTTCATTGGTGGTGTAATCGTTGCCCAACATTCAGCAAGTTTGCCTGACAATGTTGTCGTCATGATGGACTTTTTTGGATGTATCACTTCTAAATCAGTGACTTATTTACCGATTGGTACATATTATCGCAGGACTTATCAAACTGTCAAGAAAGTTTTATACTGAACGGTATGGAAAAGAGAAAGTCTCATGGTGTGCAGGGTCGTCCTCGCACTTTTAATATCGACATCGCTTTAGAGCAGGCGTTGCTGCTGTTCTGGCGCAAGGGCTATTTGGGTACATCCCTCACAGATCTGACTGAGGCGATGGGCATTAACCGTCCGAGCCTTTATGCCGCTTTTGGCAATAAGGAAACTTTATTCCGCAAGGCACTCGATCGCTATCGCGATCGGCACACTACGTACTATCAGGATGCCCTTGAGGAACCAACTGCCCAAAGAGCGATCGAGCGGATGATGCAGGGTGCGGTGGATTTAGTGACCAATCCAGGCAATCCGTCCAGTTGTCTGTTGACACAGAGTCTGCTCGCCTGCGCAGATCCAGACGATCCGCTCCATCAGGAATTGGCAGAACGCCAAGCGGCAGCCGTAATTGCTATCCGCGATCGCTTCGAGCGGGCGGTATCAGAGGGGGACTTGCTGCCCGATGCTGACCCTGCTGTCCTTGCCCGCTTTGTGCTCACGGTCAACGCTGGACTGTCGGTGCAAGCAGCAAGTGGAGCAAGTCGTACGGAACTCCTACAAGTTGTTCAGACGGCATTGCAAGCCTGCCCAATATTAAATTAGGTAAATCGGTTTAATTATTATTTGAATTCAGGCAACCACAAATTTTTGGGGTTTGAAATTGAGTTATTAATTTTGATTTGTTTAATCTATCGCTCTTAACAGGGATAATTGAAGCGAGCATGTCACCAGGTGCAATTAGAACTAAACTGAAGTCTAAAACAGTGTAAATTCGTTAACCAGTAAAGGCAATTTGGGGGATACGACAGAATCTAATGTTAGGACGTTTTTTACTGATATCTATTTGCCCTCAAGGATATGCGTAGCGCTATGCTTTAGCACTAACTTCGTGTCGCATTTGCCCTATTGTTAGTTCTCCTTAACTTAAGGTCTCTAAAACTTTGCATCCCTGAAGTTAGGATTAGGCATCTATTCCTGCATCAATATCCTGAATAAATTGGCTCAGACCTGCAAAATAAACCTGCTGATCGTCGTAAATTGCCAAGTGACTGCCCTGTGGACAAAAAAGATAGCGTCCCTGACTAACTGTTTTTGCCATCCATTCCAGATGTGTGGGGTTCATCGTGTCGTGTCGGCTGCCAATAACCAGCATCGGCACAGCGATCTTGGCTAAGTCGGCAGTCCGATCCCAGTTTAAGAGCTTTCCCTTGACACCCAGTTCGCTCGGCCCCTGTAGCGGTACATAGATGTCTTGATTAAGGTGTTTGAAGGCGCGGTTTAAAGGCTCTGGCCACTGTTCAGATGGCATTCGTAGCACATGATGAACATAGTGGTGTGGAATCAAGAGTTCCATGTAGCGTGGATTGTCATAGTCTGCCTGCGCTTCTATCTGCTCGATCTCAGCTAAAACCTCTGGTGCGATCGCTGGCATTAGCACCTGTTGGGCGTACTCGTTGTAAGCGGGGATACTTGCCATCATATTGGAGATGATTAGTCCTTTGAGGTGTTGTTGATATTTCAGGGCATACTCGATCGCCAGAATCCCACCCCAGGAATGTCCATAGAGATAGAAATTGTCTTGCTCTAGTCCCAGAAATTGGCGTACCTGTTCAACTTCTTCTACAAAGCGAGGTAGTTCCCAGAGATCTGGCTCATCAGGGCGATCGCTGTAGTAAGAGCCGAGTTGATCGTAATAGTAGTACTCAAAACCAACCTGGGGGAAGTAATTATCGAACGCCTCCAGATACTCGTGAGTTAAGCCAGGGCCACCGTGCAGGAGCAGCACTTTAATGGTCGGATGATTGCCAATCCGCTTCGTCCAGACTCGGAATGTTCCTTTTGGGGTCTCGATAGGAATCATCTGCACGCCACCACTGAGAAGATCGTGGCGATTCACCTCAGAAAACTCGCGAAGCAAACCGCGTTCATCTAAATCGGTGTTCATATTTTATATCTCGGTTAGTAGAAAGTTGCTAATTGGTTCATGATTTGACCTCTAATATTAATGTAATATGACTATTATGAAAGAACTCCATAGTTTCTAGTTGTGTAATGTTCTATCTATCCGAATTATGGTGAGTCTCAATACTTGACTGCTTTCAGATTCTGATGGTGAAGGGCGCACCTGCTTTGGTGTCATGCCAGTGAATCGCTTAAACTGTTGCGTCAGATGACTTTAGCTAGAGAAACCGACTTGTAAGTTTAGCAGATATTTGGAAGTAGTTTTT